>JAYTKZ010000132.1:0-2992 GCA_043729885.1 bacterium | reverse complement strand
TTAGGAATGTCATCTGACCGTGTAAAATGAAGCAGAGATATTATGATGACTTTATTTTTGGCACCTGAAGAAGATGATCAAGATAGTATCAATGAGCTCCTCGCCTGCTATGGTGACCCAAATACAAATAACCCTTATAACGATAAAACTACCAATGAAGCAATTTCAGATCGGGTACTTTCATGACTTCATCATTACTTATGAGAAGAAAGCAAAGACGCACTAGAATTTGCAGTAACTTACGAAAAACAATGAGAAAAGTGATGACGTATTTTGGTTTGAGCAAAGGTCACTAAACCACTCCAAGTACGTGTGTGAAATGAGGTTATCACAAAACAAACATGAGATTATATATGGGCAATTCAATCAAGAAGATTCACAAAAAAACACTTCAAAGATCTTGTAGAGAATATATGATATACACTTGAAAGTCTTGATAATAACAAAACAGTTTGATTAGCATTTATCAAAACCAAATCAAGTAATCCGGAAAACAAAACTCATGAACAAGTACAAAAAGAGGCATGGAATAAAAAAGTAAGGAATTATGGAACGCTAACAATGTGAGTTGCTACTGCTGTATCTATGGCAACAAGTAGTATCAAAGATAATTTCTTTCAGAAAGAAAGAGAAAAGAATCTCAAAGAGATATTAGACAACCAGTTAGTGAATAAAGATTTTACAAGATGATATTTGAACAACAATACAAGTGAGGAAAGATATAGTCAGTTTCTCAATATGGTTGATCACTATTATAAAAATCTCTTTAGTAGATATGATCTTGATGAGTATTCGACTACTAAGCAGAACTATGCCAAAGAGCTACTCATTCAACGATTACTCAACAAAGATGAATCCATTATAAGTGTGTATATTACACATCTACAATGACAAGGTGGAATATATAATATGAATGACAAGATAAGTGAATTGATTGCTTCATTTGTTTCAGAAAACTCATATCTTTTAACTGCAAACAATATATCTCTTAGAATACATAAATCCCTAGAAAAATATGAAGATATATTCAAGAACACACTTGATGAGAAAAACGACACGATGAAAGTAAAGCAATTTAGTATGAATGTAAAAAACGGATACTCAGCAAAGTTAGAAAGATCGTGATATAAGTGGTTGTGAGTGTATACTACTCGCACTTGAATAGAATATATATATGGGATATATACAGTCAGCAACAAGGAATACATAGTTTGAATTCCATCATCAGGAGCAGATCATAGTAAGAAAGAAGAGTTGGATATTGTAACTGATTGATATTGACTACCAAAAGATAATAGTGATGATTATGGGAATCTTACAATAGAATATTGAAAAGAGATTGCAGCAGATTATTTTAAAAAACCATATGTCTATACGCTATCAGAAAAGATTGAAAAGACTCTTTGAACAGAAGAACCTAAAATAAGAGTAAAAAAGTGAGATATTATATCTAGAACAACATATATGATCAAAGATTGATACGATTTTTCTCGATTAGTTACTTCAAAGAAAAAGGAAGATATACTTGCATACACCCATACATTTTGTGATTATCTCTATGAAGACAGTACAAATGAGAAATACAATAAAAGAAAAACTCTCAACAATATATTAGAAATAATAGATACAGTTTATTTTGCAAAAGATATGTGGTGAAAACTATGATCTCGTCGTGTAGATAATTTGTGATGAGAAATATTCCATGCTTTATGTAAAGACACATCTTGAATAGATTTATCAAAAAGAAGTAATATTCCTCATTGGCTCGACCTTAATAGTTATATATTAAAGCCATTATTCGAATATGAAGTTGTGTGATTCAAGAATATGCCGACATCATATCCGCATATTTTACCTATAGAAGATAGTAGCAAGTTCGGAGGAAGTGAGTTCTATAAGAAAAGAATGCCAGATGATATTCTCTATGAACCAAGTGAAACAGGAAGTATTTATAATTATGTAGATAGTAAATGAAAACGATATTCTGTGAAATTCTATAAAGGTAATGTATATGCTCGTTTGCTTAGCAATGATATCAAAGACGAAGTAGGAAAATATGCAAATATGATATTACAACAATGTATAAATCAAAATATATGACCTTGGGGCAAAGATTTAGATAACCGTTGGTCAGATGGTTATGTGCCTGATTACATTCAAAACTCTAGAACGATGTTCAAAGATCACATAAATCAAAGGCTATATTCATATAATACAGAGTTCGGGAATATGGTATATACTGATTTTAAAGAAAGAATAAAAGATGTTAAAAATATGCAAGTAGAAGCTGCAGAAAGGCATAGCGGTTGGGTAAAGTAAGCCCATTGTTGTTGAATTTCGACACCATTTTCTCAATTACCTGTATTGTACATTAAAGTCATTACCATATACTTATCTATATTTATTTATAAGTATATATAATGGGAATAGAATTATATAATATAGTACAAACTTTAGAAAAAGTACACTGAACCAACCCTTATCGCTTACTTACAAATATTTGTAATTCATTTGGGTATACAATTCCAAAATCATGATGCGACACTCTAAAAGAACTCTATGATATACTCTCTTTAAAAGTAAAAGATCATGAGATAGAAATACATGAAAGATGATATATTATACTCTGAGAAAAAAATAGTATAAATTACGAAACAGAAATATGACAGTGAGCAATCATAGCATGAAATGTAAGCATTAATCATAGTGTAAAACCATCAGTAATATGAACTGGGAGTTACCTCAAAGATTGTCGTATCATAGAATCAAGTATAGACCAGTGAGTCATTATAGAGTGATGAAATTATACAAATATTACCAACTCAACTATATGAAAAAATACTGTTTTATTCGGATGAGCGAGAATAAGAGATAGTAAGATATGAGAAGAGAATGAAATTGGCTATGGTGAGTTTGTAAGAACTACTACATGAAAACTTATGAAAGCGTTACATAGTTGTTATCTGTGAGATACTGATGTATGAGATAATGT
>JAYTKZ010000131.1:0-11954 GCA_043729885.1 bacterium | reverse complement strand
AAGATAGAAAAGTTTTTCCAAAAAGAAATTGAAAAAGTGGTTGCCTTTCATCAAGATATTTCATATGACCACATGGAAGATCAAGTCCACGAGATGAGGAGAAAAATAAGGTGGATCAGCATTTATGCCCAGGCATTAAATGGATTAATTCAAGTGAAGAAGGATAAGAAGAACGAATCTTTTAAGAAATATTTAACAGAAGAGATCGTAACTTCAAAGTTCAATAAGATGCCTCCATCAAATCATGATCAAAACATTTATTTCGACCAAGATGCATTCTATGCAGTAAGTTGGATTATAAATGAATTGGGTGTGATTAAGGATGACGGATTATTCATGGAGTATATGCAAGATACAACTAAGGAAAAGGAATTGTTACAAAGAGCGAAAAAGGTTTGTACAGTGTTCTTTGAAGAAGATGAAATCTTACAAAAACTAATTGTAAAATAATTTCAAAATAAAAATTATAATAAGAGTCGGTTTTATGCCGGCTCTTTTTTTGTTATTTTTTTGACAAATAGCAGGTTTGTGACTATACTTATAAGAGGTTTCTATCCAATGAATATAAAATCATATGTGACAATCACAATTACTTAGAAAAGCTTGAAGGCATGTATTTGGTAATGATAGTAATAATCATGAAAGATTTATCGGTGGTTGAAAAGATGCATATGAAAAACATCTTCAAAAATGTAATAAAAAAGAAAAATTACAATTTCTAGAATGGGTTGATTCATTAGATAGTATTAAACCAGTATTCATTACGAGGGATGAGTATGATACTAAGCACAACTCATGAGAAAACATTCTAATAGTTGATGATAATGCTACTCATATAGAGAATAAACCAATACCGCATATACTCTATTTACCAGAAGATATGAAATCAGGCGATGTCTTACATATCATAGAAGTTGTTACCAAACAACTTGGTAATGAACAGTATTTTACACAAGATCGAGTTGCACAAAGATTAAAAGCTCAGTTAGTTGTAGCATTAGATAAGGCAGTTACAAAGAAGGATATTGAGGATTTAAAAAATAAGTATCACCTATCAAATGAAGTAATCGACAAGATAATGAAAGCTCCTATCAAACTTTCACAATATAAAGCAGCAAAGAAAAGTGAAAATATACATCAAAACATAAATCAGACTATTTCACTATGATTAGATGGAATTTTTCTCGATAGATGAAAACAAACACTTTGAGATTTTATGAGTACATTTACACAAAATGATTATGAGCAATTACCATGAGAAAATAAAGAAGATTTACAAAAAAATAAATACCCCTATCTTACATCAGATGAGGTAAAAAAATACTTTAATAAAGTAGAAAAAAATATATGGCAAAAGATAGTAGATGAAAATAAAACCATATTAGAGAAATATAATAGCAGTGATATTAAAGAAAATCAGTGAATGTACAGATGAATACAAAGTTTACTTACAAATACTATAGGTCTTGAAATTAGAGATTTACCTTGGCAAGAAATTAACTGACACAATATTAAAAAAGCATTACAGAACAAAGAAGTACAATGTTTAATGAAAGCATTTTTGTGTCATATTTATTTAACAAAGTTTTGAATAAAGCATAAAACAATACAACTTCTCTGACATATTGCACTAACAGTGTATATATGATGAAAGAGATATTTATTTGATACAAATTGATTGAGTAGATTAATATTTGATGAGTTTCCTATAGAAAACGATACTAATCATAAATGATATACAGGTAATGATATGTTATCAAAACTCTATAAAGCATCAGTGTTTCGAGAAAACGAACCTAATATATGATTACAAAGTGCACTATATAATAATACATGATACTTTAGAAATAATAATATATCATACTATAATAAGGCTCTAGCTCTTACGCCAAATAGTCCTATAGTATTAAATAATAGATGAGCAGGATATTTTGGAAAATGAGAATATAACAAAGCATTAGAAGATTTAAACAAAGCAATCAGTATATGTAATGACTATAAATTTAGCAAGAGCTATCACTTACTTAGAGCTAAAATATATTTAAGAACAAAAGAAAATATCTCGGAACTTGTAAATACGCCATTTGAAGATGATGGATTATTTTTCAAAACCTATTATTCAAATGATAATGATAATGAAATTAGAAATATTATAGAAAAATATAATTATATAGAATTTATTAAGGATGTTGAAGATTCAAATGATGTTTTATGAGAACTTTTGGATAAGATTACTGCCCAACGCTCTGTAAAAATTTCAAATCACCATTCGTAAAATATCTAATATCTTTGATACCATATTTAATAGCTACAAGACGATTGATACCAACTCAAAATGCGAATCATGTATATTCGTTTGGATCAATTCATCATTCTTGTAACACATGTGGGTGCATCATTCATGCTCCAAGGAGTTCAATCCATCATGTTTGTTTACACAATGAACATCATTTTTGGTCACAGATTGGACAACTTGCATCTATTTCGAATCATGGCTCTACAAATGGGAAATATGCAGGCCTCATACGGATATCTGCTTTCTTTTCAAAGATAGCAGAAAGTATTTTTGTCATCAAATCTTTGAAATGAGCAATAGAGATTCACTTATCAATCACCATTCATTCAAGTTGTCGAAACACTACATCGTGTGATGCATCTAAACTTTCATTTCTATATACTTTCCCAGGAATAACTACTCTCAATGGGGCTCAAGATTCTTTCATCAATCTATTTTGCATAGCAGATGTATGAGTTCTAAGAATCAAGTTTTCACCAGTACTGTCTGGTTGGTGCAAAAATAATGTGTCATGCATTTCAGTTGCAGGATGTGTCGCAGGAATATTTACTGAATAGAAATTTTCATACTTCGTCACTACATCATCACCATAAAAAATATTAAATCCAAGTGATGCAAAAAGTTGTTCGATACGACGACGTTCTGTATGAAGAACATGCATAAATCATTTTTTCTCTCCTTCTACAGTAATAGAATAATCTACTACATCTTTCTTCATAATTTCTTCATACAATCATTTTTGGAATACGGCTTTTTTTGTTTCATATATTGTTGTCACAGTTTGTCTAAGAGCTTGTAGTTCTTGTCACTTAGCCTTCTTTTCTTCTGGAGTAGCTGTAGCTAGTGCTTTATTTGCTTGAGAAATTGATCATTGTTTTCCACAATATGAATCATACAAAGCACCGAGTGCTTCAAGTGTTTGTACTTGGTCAAATGCAGATTGTATTGATGCGATATCCATGGGTAAGTAGTTAGTAGCTAGAAGGTGGATTGTCATCCCGGACTTGATCCGGGATCCATGGATTCCCGCTTTCGCGGGAATGACAGCGTCATGGGGATGACAACATAATGCACTCGCAAAGTAATTTACCCTATAAAGTTAAACTCTGTCACGGTAGGCAAATCATATGTTGTAATAATTCATACAAGTTCTTCTCCAGTATCACCTGTTTTTGTAATCAATATTGATCATAGAATTTTTCAATCTGCTCAAGGTCATTCAAATAATTGTGGTACTGAGAATAATGGTTTTGACTCCTCTACAAATACATGGCGTTCAATTCATGCATTGAGATCAACATCTTGTACTAATACTGTATCCAATGGTTTTGTTGTATCTTGCATATGATATGCTAACCATTCACATATCGCAGATTGAGTTAGTACTCATTGGAATTCTTTTTTATCATTATATACTGGTACATGTGTATATCCAGAGTTTTTCATGTGAATCATAGTATCTTTGAGAAAGTCATTTGTAGTACATGTGAAAACTTGCTTCTTGTATATTGTTCATATAGTTACCGGTTTTACAATTGCTTCTTTAATTTTTCTGAGTTCCTCTACTCCATGGTAACTAGGTGTTGCATAGTGGATCCCATCAATCTTGAATCCATGCGTAATATGATTTCTTAACTCTCCAAAAAACTTTAATTTAATTTCATATTTTTTTACGAACATAGACACTGGCGTAGTATCTTGTGCTATTAACTTAACTTTTTCATTATATGGCATAAATCTATCAGTACTATCCTGTACAAGTGTATCAAAATATTTATCAAGCTCGTTGAATACGGCGATAAAATTATTTGCATGTTGCTCTGAGAGTTTTTCACACAGTTCGTTGTACATAGCAAGCTAGAAATAAGAGATATGAAATATGAAGCATGAAATAAGACTTATATCTTTTATCTTATTTCTTTTTTTCTAAATACGTAATATTTTAATGGTGACCCCGTTGGGAATCGAACCCAAATTACAGTCTTCGCAAAACTGTGTCCTATCCGTTGAACGACGGGATCCTAGCAAACGCTGGGAAAAAATTATAGCTTTTGAAGCCACATTGACAATACGAAAGATAATGAGAAAATCAAGGAATACTACTTCTTTTTCCAAGCTAAATATGCTAATCCCAATGCATCTGCCGCATCATTGTATTCTGGCAATGTTTTGAGTTTAAGTAACTTCATAATAGTTGATTGAACAAGTGGTTTCCCAGCGTGTCCATTTCATGTGATTGCTTTTTTGAGTTCAACGGGGGCGTATTCGAGGACTCATGCATTGTGTTCATAGGCAAGAGCAATCAATGCTCCTCTGACTCAGTAGACAAATTCTGCATTGCTTTGGTTCCATGCAGTAAAAAATAACTTTTCTATCGCTACTTGTTTAATTTCATATTTTGTGAAAATTTCAAGAAAGAAACTATAGATGTTGTATAGTCTATCAAATTGATCGTGTCTGGTTGGTGCTTTCATATCCTGCAACAAAATTCATGCATCAACAACTTGGCAGTTGTCATCTACGAGTGCATATCAGAGTTTGCGGATTCAAGGGTCTATTCAGAGGTACATGGTAGGAGTGTGAAATAAGAGTTGCTGTCACCCCGCACTTGATGCGGGGTCTGGATCCCGGGTCAAGCCCGGGATGACAGGATGTGCACTCAGGATGACAGAAGGCCTCTCAGGATGACAAGTGAATTAAAATAAAGATTGATCTCCACCTGCTTGGAATTTCTTCAACAGTTCTGTTTTATATTCATTTTTGTGTAACTTTTCTACTGCTTTCGTGTCACCAGCAATAATATCTTTTATATAATTGATTTCTTGTGGTCGGCGTTCTGGTTCTGTAGTTTCAAGATAGATGGGTTTGTGATGTTTTGCTGCTCGTTGGATGATTGGGATTAAATTCATCCATCATATTGCTCCTCTACCCAATGGTGCATGTCTATCCAGATGTGATCACAATGCTGCTTTGGAATCATTCAAATGAAACGCAAAGAGTTTATCAATTCATATTTCTTTATCTCGTTTTTTGATAACAGCATTCCAATCTCATAAATCATTTCATGCTCATCGTGCATGTGCTGTATCAAAACAAAATGCGATTGGCAAATCTTTTAGATAGTTTTGATAAAAATATCATATCTCTTCAATAGTAGTTCATAACTCACTTCCTTGCCCTGCTGTAATTTCAAAAAGAAATTTCGGTGTATATTTTTTCTTTTTACATTCAGCCAGTATATACTCTACATTTTTTTTCATATTTGCAAATGCATCGTCTTTATTTTCAAATCATTTTTGTTTTCATATATGAATATTGATTCATTCAAATCATATTTCTGTTCAGACATGGAAATCATGAATGATACTTGCGATATCAGGTTTACACTGATCTGCCGACTTCGACAAGTTTGCCAAGTAATTTGCATGAATAATTCATCATTGTTGCTTATATTTTGTTCTATACTCTCTGGCCAATGCAAATTGTTCATCGGTATACTCTGGCATTGATCGTCCTCTTGGTGATTTTGAAAAAATCTGCAACGAAGTTGCACCAATCTCAGCTGATCTTTCGAAAGCTAGGTGTAATCAACCTGCAATACTCATATGAGCGCCTATCTTCATATCAAATTCTTCTTGTGATAAATACTGTTTATATAGGGATTTGTTGTAGATTAACAACAACTAAATACAACTTGTTATATGTCACATATCATTGACATTAGTATGTATATTATGTATAATATATTATTCTTTAATCACTATGATATGTAATGGCAGAAAATGTAAAATTTGTAGTCGGTAGTTATAATCCGTGAAAGCTATCAACAAATAAGCAACAAGAACTGATACAGAATCTCCTAAAACTAGGAGAATGAGAAGATGATACTACCATTTCAATAGATGATATGGTGAATAATTTCGGTGTTGCAAAGACTGATATATGATTTTTCGATGAATTACATGCAGCTTTGAAACGTAGTTATCCTAATGCTCATACAAGAAGTACTGTGATGAGTAATGCTATTGCTACTATGAAAGATAATGAACTCTATTCGCATCTTTCAATGATAACAAGAGGAGAAACTACTCCTTATCACTCTCTACAACATGTGAAGAAATATATATGAGAATATTATGAGATGCTCTATAAATTCGTTGAAAGAGAAGCTATAAAACCAGAAAAAGATCAGCTACATAGCATAGAAGATGCTTTCAATCGAACTGATCCTCTGTTTTGGGTGGCTTTATTCCTCTACCAGAAAGAGCTGAATATAACGACAAAGTTTCTCACTAAGTTAAATGTAGAGATTTCTCAGAAAAGGAAACTCATGAAATTCCTGCAAGATGAAGATATAGTAGAAATCATGTGAAATGAAAAGAAGTTCAAAGCTGCGTTAAAAGAACGATATATGCTCACATTTAGTGAAGAAACAAAATATATTGAGGAGTTCAGGCCAAGCAGTATTGATAGTAATAAATGATTAAAGGGAGTTGATGCCATAGAAGTAGGCACATCACTTGAAAAAGAAATTGCATGGAAATGAGATATATCAACAACGCTAGGAAAAGAACATTCACCTTTCGAGAAATTTTTCGCGTATACGAGAGAGTATGCAAAGTGATTAAATACAAATAATGAGATCATGAGACCAATAAGAGAGAATCTCAGAAGTATGTCAGCAAAATTTAACTCAAGACATCTTAATCCACTAAAATCACATGTAAATCATATTAGACAGTTACAGTCGCTATTGGGATTTGTTATAAAAAATAAAGGCAAGACAATTCGTCAAACTGCATATACAGCTTTCAAGAATGAAAATGATATAACATTGAGTGAATATGATCACTATTTCGAGAATGGAGAATGACTAAAGACACTTCTAGTAAAAGCTATCCAATGAGATACGAAGATAGCATCTGCAGATAAATGATTACAAGATATATTATGACAGGAGTTCCAGTTTATGCAGACAATGGCATGGTTTTGACAAGATAAGTATTCTCCTCACTTTGTGAAGAATATCAACCTCGCGTGACATAACATATGAATACCAAGATCAGAAACACTTAAATGAAGATTAGATAAAATATGCGGGACACTCAAAGAGCGTCGTACAAACTTCACATTTACAACACCAAGTATGAAGGTAGATCAGTTATTACTCACAAGTTCGCAGCCAGGAGAAGCAACAAACTTTACTGTAGATATTGCTGACGATGTGAAAGCAGCAGCAGATAAATTATTTAGTGATTTGTTAAGTGATGAAATCTAACAATCAATCTGAGATAAAAAGTGAAATACAAAATGATATACTTACGCCGAAAGATGCGTGAGAATTATTTTCATGAATGCTTAGAGTATATGGTGATAAAAATGAGTCATATTTTTTCAAATTGATATGCTTCTATTATTTTGGTATTCATTTAAAGAAAAGTCTAAATGAGTTTCATATATTTGAAGCACAAGAGCTTCATGATTGAATGACAATACGAAAAAATGATATAATCAGTTTAATTTGAAATTTCTTACTTGAAGGTGCTAAAAAAGGGTGACATACATCACCAGAAGCATTGCAAGGTTTCATCAAATCTATGGTACTAAATATAATGAATATATTCCAAGATGAAAAAGAATTGCCAAAGTTTTGTTATAATTTTGCTACAAAACTTAAAAATAATCGATCAAAGACACATAATACTCTCATGATAAAAGATGAGTTATTCCGCATATTACCTATGAATTCATACAGTACAATATATAGTTATGTAGGACAAAATAATAAGTTAACTCAAGGTATAGCTGATATCAAACAAGTTGATCCATGGGCATTTGAACAAGCATGAGTCACACCAATTGATACTTTAAAATATTTCTTTGAATTAGATGGGTATAAGAGTGTCTCAGAATTAATTCAAAATCATAATATAATAAAGAATTTAGTTTCTCTAACACACAAAAGGAATGAAGTAGAACTATGAACTCATATGCATAAAAATATTTCTATAGCAAATATTGATGAGAATAGGAATACTATTAACGCTACAGTAGACTATGTAGAAGAATTACTAGACAGCTCACGTCTACATGCTCTCTTACATGAAACATTCAAGTATTATAAGAGATTAATTTTTGAGGAAAGAAGATATATAGATAAGAATGTAAATGTTCAGGAATGATTTGATTATTTGGAGAATAAAACGATATTTGATAACGAAATGGAATATATTTATCATGCAATTCATGATTTACAACAATGTACACAAGAGCAAACTAAAAAAGAAAATGAAGAGAAAATAGATACTGAAGTATTTATGAAGTTTCTTGTAGATACATACCCTACTACTAATCATATACATGATATATTCTGACTATTAGCAGAAGATAAGAAGTACTCAATACTGCAAATATCAGATAAGAAATTCATTATTAAAACAAACTCTCGTTGAGTCACAATATCATGTAAAGAGAATCATATAGATTTGCAATATTTTAGTAATGATAGAATTATATGAACACAACAAATATGAATTACACCACATGGTATATCAACAAGTAAGTATAATATACCGCAAGAGACAACAAAACTAAAACAATGGTGCAATAAGTATTATGTTACTGACTATGTAACTGATCAATCAAGAGTCGCTATAGATGAATATTTGTTGCAAATCCAAGATCTAGTCAATGAACGATGAGAATTACATCCTTGATTAGATAAAAAAAATGCATATATGAAATACATATTAGAAAATTGTTTTTCATGAGATTTAGATGTATGATTGTATAAAAATATAGTAACTTTCACTAATCAACCTCTAAATAGCGAAACAATACAAGATATAAAAGATAATGCATATACACAATACATAGATTGGCTATATAATATATATAATAAGTGACTACATTGACCTAAAATAAAACGTAGAATAAAGTGAATTGTCAGTCCGGCAGTGGAAGAAAGGTTAAAAAGACAAAAAAAGAAAGTATTTCAAGATGCATTAAGCACAATTTGAATACAGACAATAGAAAAGGAATCATTCAAAGAGGCTCTGCATATTCATTGGGGAACAATTATCGAAAAGACAAAAGCAGCATTATCTTTTATTATAAGTGAACAAAGAGCAGCTCCTGCCATTAGCACATATGAAGAAAAGAAAAATATGAGTCTAGAAGATCTCATAGATTTACTTGTATTAGAAAAAATCCATATAAAGAAATCTCCTGAAGAGAAGACGTCTCTATTACAAAAGGTATATGAATTATGTAATAATTATGATATTCTTCCATATTTACATAATGAGAAAGTTACTTCGCCAGTAAAAGATAAAATTATAGCAAAATTCAATGAATATATAACGAATGGAATCAAAAAACACAGTGATCTGAGTGGTAAAAGTGATGAAGATACGAGAGTTGATGGGGATTTATTTTTTATAAAAGCACCTACTAGTGTACGAGAGCAAGCAGAAAAATTTATTTATACAAATTTACATAAGCAATACGAAGAAGTCATGAGTATTGCAATATTATCAATGCAGAAAGCTATTTTAGAGAGGAATAAAAAAGACTATGATATCCATAGAAGTACATATGAATGATATATTAAAGATTTTATAAAAGATATTGAAAAAGAGTATCCTCAACTTTTACCATCATGAGTATGAGAATATATAAAAATCAAAAGTGCAGCAATATGAAAAATAATAAAAATGAAAGAAAAAATACCTGTGTGGTGAGAAAGAGAGATGAATAAGAAAATGCTTACTAAGATACAGATGCAGATAGCTACACATAATGCTAAGATATATACAAATTCTAGTAATTATATTTGATATGAAGAAGAAAGTAAGAGATATCAAGATCTTACAAAGAATTTGGAAGAAGTACTATTAGAAGAGCATAAAGAGAAATTAGAAAAATTAGAAGAACAAGTAAAAGAGTCATATATATATAAAGAATATATGGAAAGATTAGAGGGATTTGAAGCTGCTAAGCAAGCAGAAATAGCAGTTAGCAGGTCTTCAGTAGTTAAAGTACAGACAGATAAGGAGATAAAAGATGGGAAAAAGAAAAAAAGCAAAAAAGTTCTTACTGAAGAAGAGATTATTCAGAAATATGATAATAAAGCATTAAAAGCAAAAGAGGTATACGAAAAAAGAATAAAGAGAAAATGAGAAATGCTAGAATATCAACGTCTTGCATCATGAAAAATAGACCGTACAATTGCTTTATACAAAAAGTCATTTCCACAAGACGAAGTTGTTGTTACTATTCCAATAAATATCTTAAAAAAATATTATAACAAATTAACTACATATTCTCTTGAAGCTATATCAGCACTCAAAGATAATACAGTAGTATTATATGAAGAATTACAAAGTGATTTTTATAAAATACTAGCGCTATGTAAGGAAGATATTGAATTGCATTATAATGTTCAAGAAACAGATACTTTTGTAATAGATCGTATAAGACAATCTATATCACGTATGGAATCATTATTCCCAACGTGATGATTAAAGAAAGCTCTATTACAAAATGAGTGAGTAATACTAAAAAACAAGCTTAAGAAAATTACATTTGAAGCACTCTCACACTTAATATATAATAAACAAGAAGAATATGAAGTAATAAAAGATGAATTCGAAAAATGATTACACGGACTTGAAAAACATTATGAGAATGAAATTGTAGTTTCAAGTTTATATAAGAAAGTATCTCAAAAAGAAGCAAGAAATATAGGTGAAAAAATTAAGTCATTCGACAGTCGCTTCCCAACTAAAAAATGATTATGAATATCTACTGCTAGAGAATACGATGACAAAAGTTTTCATGAGCATCTTATGGAAATCGAGTTAGGAAAGATGTCATTTAATGCACAAAATATTCTCTTAGAAAAAAAACCAGTTGGAATCTCATACACAGGTGAAAAGAGCTTTTTGGGAACGATGGACTTTTTGAAGCCTTCATTAGATAAAGTGCCATATGTTGATGATATATATGCAACATTTTTACTATGAGAAACTAAAAAATATAATAAAGAACGTCAAATAGCTCACGATAAATGAGAAGAATATATTAAACGTCATTTTATTGAGATGATTGAAAATCTAATAGAGAAAAATATGATTGAAGATTTTTTGACACACTATATACAAATAGAAGACAGCATAGTAAAAGACAATTTTATAGAAAAAATACATTACTATATAAAATCATACATAACAAGTAAATATAACGAAGATATAAATAATAGACGTACATATGCTCATTACATATGGAGTACTATATTATGAGAAGAATCAAAAAAGAATGAACAAGTTTCAGGGAGTATAAAGGTAGATTTACCATTATTACCAGAAATACGCGAAAATGAGGTTGAAGATATAGAATACCAAGAAGAATAGGCATATAATCCACCTTGCAATTATCTCTATTTTTGGTATATACTAGCTACTTATCTCTTCGCATGGCCATGCGTATAGCACCATTTCTTATTCCACTCGCAGTGGGGTCAATTATTCAGTTAATTAAAATGATTGTAGATGTTTTGGCACACAAGCAAAAATTAAGTTTTTCTAGTTTCCGAAGATCAGGATGATTCCCATCTGTGCATAGTGGAATTTCATCAAGTATTGCTACACTTGTATGA
>JAYTKZ010000130.1:0-6601 GCA_043729885.1 bacterium | reverse complement strand
ACATCGTGGTTGAATGTTATCTAACCATTGGTGAAATTCATGATTGAATCTTTCTGGATGTACTTGTACTGCTCCAGAGTCAATTGCTTCCAATGTTTTTTGTGCGGGTTCAGCTACATCTACAAACCATTGTCTAGAAAGTAATGGTTGAATACGAGTATTTGATCTTTCACAAAATGGTACTTTGTGTGTATGTTTTTCTGTTTTTTCTAAATTTCAAATTTCATCGAGTTGGATCAAAAGCCCTTCGTATGCATCATTGATATGTCTCCCTTCATAATCTGGTCATGCATTTTTAGTGAAGAATCATTTCTTATCAATTGCATAGACATCCATTGGTAAACCTGCTCTTTGTGCTATTTCAAAATCAGTTATATCATGTGTTGGAGTAATTTTCAAAGCTCAAGTACCAAATGTCATATCAACAGCAACATCTGTAATCAATGGTATTGCCTTATTGATAATAGGTATCAATACTTTTTTCCCAATTAATTTCTTGTATCTTTTATCATGAGGACTAACTGCTACTGCTACATCAGCAAAAATTGTTTCTGGACGAGTTGTAGCGATAGTGATTGAATCCCCTTTCCCTTCCAAGAAATATTTGAGATAGTATAATTTTCCTTCTTCTTCTTTATACACAATTTCAACATCAGAAATTACACTTTGAGTACCAACTGATCGGTTTACAATACGAGTCCCTTCATAAATCTTTCCTTGATTATATAAGTTGGCAAAAGCTTTTCTAACAGCACGAGAAAGTTTTTCTGAAAGTGTGAACTCTTCTCTATTCCAATCCAATGAAGCTCACATACGCTTTGTTTGTCCTATTATTGTATTTCTCGATTTGATTGCCCAATCCCATACTTCACGAACGAAAGCATCACGCCCCATTTTTTCTCTATCTTTTCATTCATCACGAAGTTTATCTTCAACTTTTACTTGTGTCGCAATACCAGCATGATCTGTTGCAGGTAACCAAAGAGTTTCTTTTCATAACATACGATTGTATCTTGCAATAGCATCTTGTACTGCTAGCATTAATCCATGACCTACATGCAAAACTCCTGTCACATTTGGTGGAGGTAATGTCATCATGAATCTGTCTGAAGCTGTATCAGTAATAGCTTTTTTAGATGCTTTTTTCTTTGTTTTTGGAGCTACTTCGCTTTGAGGTTGGAAACTTTGTTCCTTTTCCCAAAGTTTGTATATTTCTTGCTCAATCGCTACATCGTATTTTTTAGGAAATTCTTGCTTCATGTGTTTTCGTCGTAATAACAATAGTAAAATGATAATGTCATTGCGAGGAGTAAAACGACGTAGCAATCTTTTGGACTACTCCGCTTTGTTCGCAATAACAAGATAACTATTCTGTAGTACTGATTATATGCGCTTTTGCAAGAAAAAAAGTACGGGAATACCGTACCTACTATAAGAATAATATCTAATAATTACTTTACTACACCAATCAGTCTGAATTCAACTTTGATATAATATGATTCTTTAATAATTTTGACTGCAATTTCATCTTTCCATGCTGCTTGTAAAAGTGCTAATCTGGATTTTGCATCACTTAGAGTAGTAAATCCATAATCCATTAAATTTTTTATTTTATCACTATTACATGAGCCGCTAATGTATTCCTATAAATACTTAGTAGCCATTTATCCATTTGGGACATTGTTTCATTTGCAAACTCTTTTAATGATTCAGGTATCAGTTTGGATAACTCTTTTGCTTTGGTTTGTAGATCTTTTTGTAACTGTTCTTCTTGTTCTTTTCTTTTTTGAAAGAAGTCAGCTAAATTTATATTACTCATATGATTTGTTTTATCTTTATATTATATGTATTTCGTATATCTAGTCAATAGTATTGCTTTTCATGGAAGCATCTCTGAGCAAAGCTCAGAATGACGCTAAAAGCGTCATTATTACCTGCTTTTTTTGACAAAATAACGAAATCCAGTATACTTTAGACGTAAGCAAGTTATACAAATCATTTCTAGAGATTTCTCCACTCGTTATACTCGGTCGAAATGACAAATCCATTTATCATAAAAACAAAAAATTATGGCAAAATACACGTTCGCGGAATTGAATCATGCAGTAAATCAGATCAAGGACTCAGGAAAGAAACTTGTGTATATTGCAGGTGCTTCAGCGTCTGGAAAGACATATATTGCAGAAGAAATTGCAAAACAATTACAAGCTGCAGGAAAGAAAGTGCTTACTATTTCGTCAGATAATTACTACATTTCAGATACTGGTATCAAATCAGTTATTTTTGGTACATATGATCATCCAGGGTTGATTGACTACTCTCTCCTTGCACAAAACATTGATGAATACTTCACAAAAGGGTCATTTCAACTGCCTCAGTACTCATTTGGAGAAAGTAGAAGAATTTGATTTAAGGAAGTAAACGAGCCAGCTGATTTTGTAATAGTAGAATGACTATATACAATATCTCAATTACCAGAAAAATATGATCCACTCAAAATATATATCAATGCTACAGAAGAAGATTTGATTATCAGAAGATTACTCAGAGATCCAGGAAGAGTTTGAGAACCATTGCATATGGTATTGGTGGCATTGAACAATGTATTTCCTATGTGGCATCTGTATGGATCATCACAAGAGGAGACAAATGATATCATGATTACAAATGATTATGATTTATTGGCAAAAGATTGAAAACAAATGTATCGCGAACCACTCAATGGGACATCTTTGGATGGCAAAAAAGAGTATAACAATGAACAAATAATCGAGTATCGTTACAATGATACTACTCCAGATCCAATTGGTAAATTATTGATTACTGAGCACTATGAGAACTGATATTTGAAGTCAGTTGGAGTATCAAAAATTCAATCAACAGATTTTGGGAAACCAGAAACAGCAAAACATATCTCATTGCGTATCTACAAACCATGAGTGCTCACACAAATCCATAATCTCGTACAAAATGCAGGATTAACATACGAAGGATTATCACAATTTCCACAAGTTACTTATGTGGATGATGCAGGGAAACAGTTTGTGGTTGAGGAGAGAGTGGATGGGAAGTGTATAAGATACGAAGTGTAAGAACACTTCGTAAGGGACTAGTGACTAGGGATTAGGGAATAGGAAGATGCAGCGATGCATCTTTTTTTCGTCATTCTGAGCGGAATGAAATGAAAGCGAAGAATCTCATTTCTTTATTTGAGTTTCAAAATATCTCAGTTAATTCATAGAGTTCCCATAGTATCTAATGGATAAGGTAACTTAATATAATAAATGTTTTTAAAGCCACTTTCTTCACATACCTTTTTAGTGTGTTCTAATAAATACTCATGATTGATTAATCCTGAGGTAATCCGTACAAGTAGAATCATATTTTCTAACACTTCACTAGAATAATGTTTGTTTTTCTTATCAATGCTACTAACTATATTCTTTATAGGATCAATTAATCATCATGCCATTTCTTTAGTTTTTGAAGCTTCTACTAAAATATCAATCAAATCTTGGTCTGCTCATACTATTTGTGCTTGTATGGTTTCTCAATTAGTTAAAGTAAAAATACAGTCATATTCCTTATCAGTTATCTCATATAAACATCAATCTAATTTATGATAAGCAAAAAACTTTGCAGCTGCATTTTCTCTTTCTTTTTTATCTATAACTGACATTCTATATTATGATAACAAACTAAATCTTCTCCAAAAACACCTTCGTCGCGTCAACCACATGCTTGAATCTATCTGCATGCAGTTGAACTCCACCAAAGTATCTTGTGACTACCACTACTCCATTGATGACGTTTTTTCTTTGTAGTTGTCACAGAATACATTGTCATGCTCATGTTTCTCAATCATCATTTTTTCATTCCAAAATAGCTCCTTCAGGAGTTTGAATTCTTCGTGCATATGTGTTGTGAGTTGCTTTTTGAAAATATTTGTCAGCTAGGTGTTTTTTGAGTCGTGGTTTGAGTTCATCTTTTGTTGTAATTCTTCACCCAGAAACTGTATATTTAGATCATCTATCAACGATAATGTTTGAAATTCCTTTGTGTTCAAAGGTAAATTCTAGTGTATCCAGTCTAGGGAAAAGAGTTGCAGGAAGCATTATATATTTTTCTCAATAAATTCCTTTACTGCAGCTACATTCTTTCATACATAATCATATTGGAAAGCAGTAATTCATACGAGTGTAGCGCTCATTACAGCTGCTGGATTGTGTTCAAAATATATTACTGTCTGTGGAGTCAAAGCATATTTTTCTAAGAGTGTTGTGAAATACTCAGGATCAGTCTTATTTGGCTGATGTGATAATGTGAACATTTGATATGGCATATCTACCAACCCATATGTTACTTGTTCTTCAGGATTAGCATTTGTTACGATGATTTTTCTATTTGAAAAAGTATCAAGCATAGCTTTCATTTCCGTATTTATTTTACCATCAACTACAAATGTATTTACGGCATCTACGAGTATTGTTTTCATGTTACATTATTAGATAGATAAATATTATATTCCAATTTCCATAGTCCATTTCATAGGGATCACAGTAATATTAATAGGATGTGAGAAATTATTCTCATTTTTCCAAGTAGCAATCCTTTGTTTGATATCAGCCATCATAGCATCTTCGTCTGCAAAAATATGTGCACTCATTTCTACAAATACTTCAATAGGAGCTATATTTATTTTAATTTGTGCACTATTTGCATATACAAAAACATCTTCAATATGTGTTACATCCATAATTATTTTTTGAACAGCATTTGACAAAGAGAGTATATCATTTTTGCTCAATACCTCATCATCGAAATCAATACGAATTATTGGCATTATAGGTAGATTATCAAATAAATATTTTACATTCCCTGTAAATTTTTTGCTATTTCATTCACATCTTTACTTGTGAATCCATATATCATTCACTTATTATAAACTTGATTCCAAATATCATATTTTTCTAGTAACTTACTTTGAAAATCAGATATACATATTATTTTCTTAGTATAATCATGAGATACTATATACTCTAATACTTCACAACCCAATGGCTCTTCCCAACCTGACTTTCAAGGGAAATAATTATCCAATAAGATAACATCTGCTGTATCTATTAAGTCAGTATAATCCATAGGGTTTTTAACCGTAGTCGTAAGAGGGAAATCATAGTTAGGGAAAATACTATGTAATCATTCATAGATAGATTTTGTATATTGATCCTCTAGGATGAGAATGGATTTCATACTATGAATCTAGTGATTCTATAGTAGTTGTAAATACATTTTTAGCAGTGGTAGTTACAAAGTGTACTACTTCTCTTGGTATATCTTTGTGTAATATTGCATATGCTTGTAATAAATGTCTTCAATCTAGCAAATACAAGCATCCATCATCTTGAATACCAATAACTATTCTATGTGTAGAGATATTTCATGATTTTGTGCGTTGTGTCTTAGCTTCTCTTATTGATACTGATAATCAATCTAGTCTATGTGCCTTAATTCATTCTCTTTTATTTTTTAAAGAGTTTATCAGTATTGTAGAAACTTTAGTTGGATCATATGATATAAGATATGGGTTATATAATTTGAGTATAGTCTGATAAATATTTTTCATATTGAAAAAGAGGAAATAAATCCTCAATTCTATACTAAAATGACTACAAGAATACAAAGAATAATCTAAGACAATTTTATCCTTTCTTCACAAACATTGTCTTGAGGACCATTTGTACACCATCTACTTTCCCTTCCACTTCTTCTTCAGAGTAGATACGAATATTTTTTACTTTCGTTCATCTTTTAATTGGCTTACCTCATTTTACTGGGAGATCTTTGATAATTACTACTGAGTCACCCGCTACTAAAAGGTTTCAATTGCTGTCTTTTACTTCCATTGTTTTGTTTGAATAATAAAATATTTTATTATTTATATGATATAAGTAACCATATTAAACATACCCACCATACTATGATTACTGGTACAAAAAGCCAGACCGTCCTCCTCCCATGGTTTTCTTTTTTCAGAATATACCATTCATAGATATGATGGAGTTGATAGATAAGATATATACCAATAAATACATATCCCACAATTTTAGCTCACTCCCATGGTAGAATAAATATTCCTACTACAAAGAAAAGTAATCTCATCATAACTTTATATGCCAAGAATGCTGATTCAGTTTTGCTACTACATTTTTCAGCTTGCTTACTAAATTCTATACCAGTAAATCCAATTGAAGACTTCGTATAAAACGCATCTTTTTGTTCATCTCTTGCATGAACATACTCTATAAAAATCAACACCCAAGCAGTTATAGCAAAAATTAGATGTATATTCATATTTTTCTATTTTATAATGTAAATTTACTATCATATGATATAATACAAGTATATTTACGCTCGACAATTGCAATCATTCTTCTTTTCCCTATATACTGACTACTAACTACTAACTACTAACTACTTTGAGTTCACTCTACCTCCACATCCCCTTTTGTCACAAAAAATGCTGATACTGTAGTTTCCCGGTAATCCCTACTGAGAAGTTACAACAACCAGCATGAATGGGTGAGCAATATAAGCTTGC
>JAYTKZ010000129.1:0-7336 GCA_043729885.1 bacterium | reverse complement strand
AATATGTTTGTACTGGTAACAAAAGGTTGGGCAGAAGCATATCCAGGGCTATTTGTTAAACTTACTAAGAATGATGTAGTAGGTGTAGCAGCTGGTATGGAAACAGCATCTCCATATTGGAGAGTAGCAGGATCATATATCCACTTTGGAGCCAAAAAAGGTAGCTTTTCTAAAAGGTTATTCATCCGTGCATTTGCTGAAAAGGGTGGTGGTAAAGGTAACTACTGGTATCATGTATCAGTTGATTATCAAACCAAAGATTGGAGAATTGGACCAATGTCTCGCCGTTTCTATGGTACTGGTTTGCGTGCTGAGTATCAAAAAGCTGGCACTAAGTTCAAACTTGGTATTGCTGGGTTGTATGATACTGAAATAAGTCAGTGGAAGCCTACAGTCTTTATTGGTTGGGACTTTTAAAAAATGCAATAGAACTAAATATGGCTCGAAGGTTTTCCTTCGGGCTTTTTTTTGATATATAATATATTATATGCAACAAATACATATTGACAATATTTTATATATAAAATTCACTATATTGTGCTAACAGATAGTTAGATGAAATCATACTTGTTCTCTTGTAAAATTTCCCAAATCAGATATCCAAGTACTATATTTTTATATTTATATATTTATATCATGCAAAGAAAAAATCGTTTAATTACTATTACTCTTATTGCGTCAATTGCAATTGGATGAGTAGCATTATGAATGGAATGAAACCCTCGTTACAATACTGGTGAGGCATTACAAAAAATATTTAATAGTACTAATAAAACTCCAGAAACTTCTGTAAGTGATTATCAAAAATCACAGAAAGACATACAAAAGAGCCAAATAGAATCACAGAAAAAAGAAATTTATGCATGGTATGAAATGCAGAAGAAACAAATTCAAAGCGATGCTGAAGCAGCAAAAAAAGCACTTACTGATCAACGAAGTACATTAAGTGAAACTGAAAAAGCAGCAATAAAAGAATCATTATATGCTCAATATAAGCAAATCCAAAGCGATGCTGAAGCTAAAATGAAAGAATTACAATCACAAAAAGAAACTAAAATGAAGGCACTTGAATGACAATATCTATGAGTACAATCTACTGATACTAAACCTAGTACTGAAGCTTATGCATGAATAGAAGCAAAGAAAAAAGAAATCTATACATGGTTTGAAACACAGAAAAAACAAATCCGAAGTGATGCAGAAGCAGCAAAAAAAGCACTTACTGATCAACTTAGCACACTATCTGAAACTGAAAAAGCAGCAAAAAAAGAATCATTGTATGCTCAATATAAGCAAATCCAAAGCGATGCTGAAGCTAAAATAAAGGATCTACAATCACAAATGGAAGCTAAAATGAATGCTTTAAAATCTGAGTATCTAGCAACTAAGTGAAATACTACTAATGATCAAAGTACACGAAATCAAAAAGATAAACAACCAACATCAGATAAAGAAAAGATGAGACAAGAAATGAAAGATAAGTTATGAAAAGTTTGAAGTACTGATGAATCAACATCTGCTTGTAAAACAACATTTAGCGCAATTCGTACTACAAGAGAAGCTGATGCTAAAATTAGAAAAGCAGCATGGGATGCATTTACGACTGCTAATAAGTGAGCTGAAAAAGAAATATTTGCAGAAGATAGTCGTCAAGATGTAAAAGATACTCTAGATGCTATGCGATTACAAATCCGTTTAGTAGAAAGAAAATATACAAAGGCACTAATGGGAACATCAAGTACAGTAACGACGAACTATGTACTTACATCTATTGACTCAATTGCAAATAAAGCACGAATTGATCTAGCTGATTATGTACAAGATTGACAATCTGATGCATTCAATACATATCGCGATTGATTCTTGTCAGTATTAAAGTCTAATAAAACATCTCTTCTTACATTGATGACAACGGATGCTCAGACAATTAACTGATTAGCTGATACTTGTAAGAAAAAAGCTAAGACAATGATGCCTCCACAAGATCAATCTGATAGAAAAGTACAATGACAATTGAACTCATCTGTAAGTTGAGGATCTGAAAACCAACCTAAGCAATGAGACGGAACTAAACCTCCACAAAAAGAATATCCTCAAACTCCAAAAGATCAACCTTCATCTACTCAGTAAATAAAAATCTTACATAACAAAAGAATGAAAGACCTACTAGAAATAGTAGGTTTTTCTGTGTATTGACTTTGTTATTAAATTTGATATCATATATTTTATAAATCGTCATCATTAACACCTTAAACTAATTACTATATGCAGATATTACAAGTATTTATGGTAAGCTTTATTGTACTTGCAATGATTTTTATGTTTTTATGGAGTACATTGATTGATCCACTTTTTTATTCGCCATATTTATATCGTAAATATGTAGTGAGTAAATTTAGTGAGCAAAATACCTTTGACCTATTGAAAGATACAGCTGCAATAAGTCAAAAGATACGATCAATCCCTATTGTTAATTTATACAAAGAGCAAATTGAAAATGTAGAAGATACATTGGGTTTTGAAGTTTTGCCAATTGAATTTGATCAGTCAATTATTGATAGTGAATTAAATCATATTGAGTACTCTTTACTCAAAGATGAGATTAAATCATTTTCACAACAAAATCAATTGCCACTAAGAATGATATTCCATTCTAAAACAAAAGGAATTGATGAAATTGAAATGGTCAAAGAGACATTTCAACATAGGTATCCAACAATCACCTTTTTTGAAATTGATGAACTTGTCTCATTACCTTTTATTAAACATCTCCTTACAAAGAACATTGTTTTGCTTGGTATCTGTGGTTATACTCATAACTATAATGGCTCTTTTCAATTACTTTTATTACCATATGAAAAAAAGATCGATAGAAGTAATAGAAGAGCATATCAACCAATCCCAACTGGGACTGTTGAATGTGAATAAAACTTGATTAATTCTTCCTTACTCTATACAACCCAGGTTTTTATCTGGGTTTTTTTTATACTTCAAAACTAAATCTAGCACCTTTGTAAAATTAGTGCTATTTTCTCTTGCATTTTTAAAAATAAGCACTATATTAGATTACGTGCTATTATATGAAATTGATTTTTATAACAGTTTCATGACGCAACTATTTAATACATAATATATATATAACCATGGCAAAAATTATTTGAATTGATCTTGGTACAACCAACTCTTGTGGAGCATACTTGCTTCAATCTAAATCAGAAGTTATCGCAAACGCAGAAGGTGATAGAACAACACCATCTATTGTGTATATCAAAGGTGATCAACTTCTTGTAGGGAAACTTGCAAAAAGAAAAGCAGTACTTGAACCAGAAAATGTAGTATACGAAGTTAAAAGATATATTGGTCACAAGTATTCTGAGTTAACAGAACAAGATAAAGCTGTTCCATATGGACTAAAAGAATGATCTGATGGAGGAGTGTTGATTGTTGTTGATGGAAAAGAATATAAACCAGAACAAATCTCTGCTTTTATTTTGCAAAAGATTAAAGAAGATTGTGAAAAGTTTCTTGGTGAGAAAATCACGCAAGCTGTAATTACAGTACCTGCATATTTCAATGACTCTCAAAGAAATGCAACTAAGGTAGCTGGTGAAATTGCTGGTTTGAAAGTTGAACGTATTATCAATGAACCAACTGCTGCATCATTAGCATATGGTGAATGAAAAAATAAAGATGAAAAAATCGTAGTATTCGATTTATGAGGAGGTACATTTGATGTAACAGTATTGGATATTGGTTCAGAAGGAACATTCCAAGTATTATCAACATCAGGTGATACTCACTTAGGATGAGCTGACTGGGATCAACGTATTATGGACTGGTTAATCGCTTGATTCAAGGCTAAGAATGGTGTTGATCTTTCAAAGAATCCTATGGCACTGCAACGTATCAAGGATGAAGCTGAAAACGCTAAGAAACAACTTTCTCAAGTTGACTCAGTAGATATCAATATCCCATTTATCACAACAATTGAAGGTAATCCATTACATATTCAAGAAACATTAACTCGTGCACAATTTGAAAAAATCTGTGCTGATTTATTTGATAGATGTAAGAAACCAGTACAAGCAGCATTAGCTGATTCTAAATTGAGTGTATCAGAAATTGGAGAAGTTATTCTTGTTGGATGATCTACTCGTATGCCTCAAATAGGACAAATAGTAAAAGAAATATTTGGTAAAGAACCAAAAGCTACTGTTAATCCTGATGAATCAGTTGCACAAGGTGCTTCTATTCAATGAGGTATTATTCAAGGTGACGTAAAAGATATACTTTTGTTGGATGTGACACCATTGTCATTGTCAGTAGAAGTTGAAGGAGGTATTGCACATGCAATGATTCCTAGAAATACTACTATACCAACAAAGAAATCAAATACATATACTACTGCTAGTGATAACCAACCAGCTGTAACAATTCATGTGACTCAATGAGAAAGACAATTTGCAAAAGATAATAAGTCTCTTGGACAATTTAATCTAGAGTGAATCCCTCCAATGCGTAGAGGACAAGCGCAAATCGAAGTAACATTTGATATAGATGCAAATGGTATCTTACATGTTGCTGCTAAGGAAAAAACAACTGGTAAAGAACAAAAAGTTACTATTCAATGAGCTACAGGATTATCTGATGAAGAAATTAAGCAAGCACAAATGGATGCAGAAAAGTTTGCTGATGACGATCGCCAAAGAAAAGAACTGGTTGAATCGAAAAACAAATTAGAAGCACTTATCTACCAAATGGAAACTATGGAAAGAGACAATGCTGATAAAATTCCTGCAGATGAAAAAGAAAAAATTACTGCATTGATGACTGAAGCAAAGAATCTCAAAGATAAAGCAGATGTTACAAAACAAGAAATAGAAACTGAAATGGAAAGATTCCACAAAGAATTCTATGAATTATATCAAAAATATAACGCTCAAAACACTGCAGCAAATCCAAATCCAGAAGATATTATTGATAATGCCTGAACAGCTTGAGCAGCACCTGAACAAGGTCAAGTAATTGATGCTGATGAAAAACCTAGTAGCTAGTTATTAGTAGTTAGTAGATAGAAGAGATAGGATAAAACCTATCTTTTTTTATTTCTGCAAGCAGATAAAATGACCTCGTTTAGGTTTTATTATCATAAATTTAATGTATTCCCCTTGAAAAATACTAGACAATTATTATAATTGTTATATTATATATTATACAAATGGACCCCTACAATACCAATTATTACATTCATTCATAACAGACTATCAAACCGGCAGACTCCAGGAGTTATTTGCGGTTTTTTTTATACAAATTATTATATAAATGACGATTTGAATTATTATTACCATCCTCTTAATTATCATCAACTGATTTTTTGTAGCAGCAGAATTTGCAATAGTTAAAGTTCGTTGAACACAAGTAGATATCAAGGCAAAATCATGAAATAAAGCAGCAAAAGATGTACAGCATATTCAAACACATATTGATAAATATCTTTCTGCAATGCAGTTAGGAATTACTCTTGCATCACTATGATTATGATGGGTATGAGAAGAAGTAACTACTCACTTAATTATGAGCGTACTGAATGCATTATCATTACCAATATCTGAATCAGCTGCTACATGATTATCTATCCCAATTGCATTTGTGTTAATCACTATGCTCCATATTATTATTTGAGAACAACTGCCAAAATATATGGCAATTGGGAATCCATTGAAAGTATCACTTCAAACTGCTTGGTTACTAAGATGGTTTTATCGCATATTTTCACCATTTATTCGACTTTTACATACTATTTCAGCAAAAGTTGCAAGAAGTTTTGGTGTAGACTCTAATTTAGAAGAAGATGCACACAATGAAGAAGAGCTTCGTATGATGTTGGTAGAATCAGAAGAGGAATGATACATTAATTCAAGTTCTCATGAACTAATTCAAAATGTATTTTCTTTTGATGATCGTGAAGTTAGACATATTTATGCGCCTAGAAGAACAATGTCGGCAATTGATATTGCATGGGATAGTGCAGATATAGTAAAATATATGATTCGTGAATGATATTCTCGTTATCCAGTACATGAAAAGTGATTTGATAATGTGATTTGAATACTGTATGCAAAAGATGTTATGCAACATTTTGTTATGTGAACAGTAAACCAAGAAACTATTCGTCGTATTGTTCGTCCGTACCATGTTGTTCCATTAACACAATCAATTGAATCACTATTGCATGATATGCAAACGATGCATATGCATATTGCTTTGGTGCAAAATGAATTTTGAGAAATAATTGGTATGGTAACGATGGAAGATATAGTAGAGGAGCTGATTTGAGATGTACAAGATGAAAATGATACTGAGTCACAACCATATAATATCTTGGAAGATGGGACATGGATTGTCCAATGACAAGCCTCAATATCGACTATTAATGAGATATTACCTGAGCCGTTAGTAGAATCTGATGCATATACAACATTGTGATGATACCTCGTAGATTTGCGTGGGAGAATACCTGTTAAATGAGAAGAATTAGAGGATGATTACTATGCATTTCGTATTGAAAATATGCGTAAACATCAGATACAATGAATACATATGCAACTTAAAAAATAGATTCACTTGAAAGAGACATAAAAATGATTATATATTATTTTTACAGTATGATATATTGTAAATGATACAGCTAAAAACATATCGCAGTCAAGTATCTAATATATTGAGTACCTAAAGTCGCGCACGCGACTTTTTTTAATAGATTTAATTTGTAACTGATATACTAATGATGGACATGGAACAATGACTTATTAAGAAAATTGTAATCACATGATGACCTTGTGCAGGTAAAACTACTTGAATGGCGAGCGTCGTACAAAAAGTATCTCAAATGTGATGGAATGTACTAGTAATACCAGAGTCTGCCAGAGAATTGATACATGCATGAGTCAGACCATGACAAAGCGTGTCAGGGATAGATTTTCAGGATTTAGTAGTTAAAAAACAATTGGCTCAAGAAGACTTGTATGAAAGAGCTGCTAGATATGCTATGGCAAAATCAGAGAGCTGAAGACAAAACCAACTCATTTTACTTGATCGTGGTTTGATGGATGGTATTGCGTATGTTGATCCAGAAGATTTTGATCAAATTTTATATAAAAATAACTTAGATAGAGGTAAAATACTGCAAGATATATATGATGGAATAGTCTTTTTAGATAGTGCTGCAGAATGAGCAGAAGAATTTTATAAGATAGATGAAGAAAGAACTGAATCGATTACAGATGCTCAAGATAATAATAGGAGATTAAAAACAGCATATATAGGTACTGAAAAG
>JAYTKZ010000128.1:0-2728 GCA_043729885.1 bacterium | reverse complement strand
TGGAAAGATGTGCATGGTGCTGATTTTGTACTGCATAAATCATTAGAAAGAACTATTGATGCAGCGATTACAAAAGCATTAACTATATAGCATTTCTGATGGTAGCATATAGGTCGGTGGTTTATCCATCGGCCTTTTTTTAGATTATAGGAAATTTGAAATACATAGGTGGTGAGCCTATAATCTATCTATGCTCTTCGCTTTAATCACTTACGTGATTATTCATCTTCATTCGTTTCATTATATGCTATGCATATACATATGCGCATATAATTCACTCATTCATCTTTTTCGGCTCTTTTTATTTCTGCAAGCAGTCAAAAGAGACTCGTTCAGAGGCATTTTTTAATATTATTTATTGTTAATCTAATTCTTATCTGTATAAGAAAAGTATATTTATTTATTATACGATGTAATAATGGACTTCACATTTAAAACCTTCTCTTTTGAAACATTTGAAGATCTCAAACCATATTTTGATGAATTATTGTCTCGTACTATACAAACACTAGAAGACACAAAACAATGGGTTAAAGATTATGATCAATTTTCTTCGCACATTCAAGAAGATGTGAATCGAAGATATGTGAAACAGTCTTGTGATACAACCGATGAAGCAGCGAAGAAAAGATACTTGGATTTTGTATCATTAATAGGTCCAAAGTTACAAGAAGTCGATGATGCTATGAATAAGAAAATAGTATCATTACCATATATCAATGAGTTAAAATCATCTGATAAAGCATATGAAATATGGCTTAGATGAATAGAAAAAGCACTAGAAATGTATAGAGAAGAGAATATTCCACTCCAAACTACTATTAGTGAGAAATCAAATATATATGGAGATATTAGTGGAGCAATGAATGTAGAAGTAAATGGTCAAATATTAACGCTACAGCAAGCTACAAAATTAGTTGATACTCCAGATAGAGATGTAAGAAAAAGTATATATGAAAAAATATGGGGAAGAAGATTACAAGATAAAGATACATTAGATTGACTATTAACTGATCTAATAGAATTGAGGAATCAGGTTGCAAAAAATGCTTGATATGAAAGTTTTGTAGAATACCAATGGGACGCCTACAATAGATTTGACTATACACAACAAGATGTATTCAATTTTCATGCATGAGTAAAACAGAATATAGTACCTATAGTTACAATGTTTCATAAAATAAGACAAGAAAAATTATGATTAGAAAGCTTGAAATCATATGATCTCTGAGCACCTACAAAAGATGAAAGATTACTTAGGCCATTTGCAACATGAGAGGAATTATTAGAGAAAACAATTTCTTGTATGAAAGATTTACATCCACAATTTGCAGAGAATCTCATCACTATGAAATCAATGAATCGTTTTGACTTAGATTCTAGACCTGGGAAATCACCTGGTGGGTATAATTCAAGTATGCCAGTTACTGGGTATTCATTTATATTCATGAATGCTGCAGGACTTCATAGAGATGTAGAAACATTGGTACACGAAGCATGACATGGTTTTCATAGTCACTATTCAGATGCTATAGAAATGAGTTGTTTCAATCACTATCCTATGGAAATGGCAGAAGTTGCATCTATGAGTATGGAACTTTTGACTATGGACTGATGGAAATATTTCTATAACAATACAGAAGATCTTAAAAAAGCTCAAATAGAGCAGTTAGAGTGATCACTTTCAACTCTGTGTTGGGTAGCAACTATCGATAGTTTTCAATACTGGCTGTATAAAAATCCAACACATACTATTGCTGAAAGAGATGAGAAATTTAAAGCACTTCTTACAGAATATCAACCTTGGATAGATTATACTTGAATGGAAGATATTCAAGCTAAAAGACGACAATCACAGCTCCATATTTTTGAAGTACCATTCTACTATATAGAGTATGGGATTGCACAATTATGATCATATGGAGTATGGAAAAACTACAAAGAAAATGGGCAGAAAGCACTAGAACAATATATTGCAGCATTGAAATTAGGATATACTAGACCATTACCTGAATTATACAAAATAGCATGAATAGAATTTAATTTTTCTCCAGAAAAAATTTGATCTTTGGGTGAGTTTGTTTTGGGTGAGTGGAAGAAATTGTAGTAGTATATAGTTTCTATGAATACTGTCATTCCCGCGAATGCGGGAATCCATTTTCAATGGATATATCCCGGATCAAGTCCGGGATGACAGACAGACATGCAGCACAGGGATGACAGACATGCAGCATGGTGATGACAGATTTTTTTTTAGAATGATAAATAGTATTTCAGTAATATGGATAGAACCAACTCGGGATAGTAAATAGTTGCTCAGGATGATATCTAATTTCATTTGTATCTAGCAAGAAAATCAGTACCAATAGGGAATGTTTCAACTCCAATCATCATATAAACCAGAGTGAGATCAACCAGATGCAATCAAGGCAATCGTTGAGAATTTTGCCAAAGGGCAAAGAGCAAATGTTCTGCTAGGTGCTACTGGTACTGGTAAGACATTTACTATGGCGAATGTTATTCAGCAAATTCAAAAACCAACATTGGTAATTTCACACAACAAAACACTTGCAGCGCAGTTAGCAACTGAGTTTAAGTATTTTTTTCCAAACAATGCAGTGCATTACTTTGTATCATACTTTGACTACTATCAACCAGAAAGTTATTTGCCAGACAAAGATATCTATATCGAAAAGGAAGCTACAATTAACAAAGAAATAGAGATGTA
>JAYTKZ010000127.1:0-3714 GCA_043729885.1 bacterium | reverse complement strand
ACTACTACATCATTGATCATTCCCTTTGGAAACATAGGTCTGAGTGCACGATCTGTCAGTCTACAATTGAGAATAGCTCCATCAGATGGTCTCCCTTCTCTTTTTCTAAATGATCATCCACCGATTTTACCAGCAGCAGAGTAACTTTCTCTGAAATCTACTGTAAGTGGTAAGAAATCTTTATTTGGATCTGGATTTTTTTTCATAACCGCAGTTACCAAAAACATATTGTCATCAAATGATATAACAATAGCACCATCTGCTTGTGGAGCAAGCTTTCAAGTATTAAATTTTACAGTATGATTCCCTCGAGCAAATGTCGAAGAAAGCTCCTGTGGAGTTCTTTTTGAATAAGGCATATACAAAAAAAGTAATGATAAAAGACATTACACGGCGGAGGGGTTTATTATTTATGTTGTAGGGAAAGTAGAGGAGGTTGCAAGAGGAACTTTATATTACTCTATTAGATATAGCTTCCCTAATCACTTTTTCTTATCTTGTATCATATGAAATTCTTTTCAACTCAGTTCAGTTCGTATGACAGGCTCCACTCATCACTCTAGTACCATATGTTTGTGATTGAATCACATATCTTTATTGATGCGGGGAAATCTTTTTGTCGTTGAGAAAAGAATGTCTGTTGCTTCTAAAAGTCATGTATAGTGACTGGTAGGATGTCATTGATGTCATGTAGAATCTTCTATTTCTATGATGAAAGATGCGTTTGAAAAATACTCAAATGATAATTTTTGATATCAAAATGTAAGGTTAGCTGACAGGATGAGTCAGTAATTTTGATGAGTATCGTTATATTCTTTTAGCATTTTTTTACATTGCGTAGAATTTACAAAAGAGGATCCTTGTCTGATGAAAAGCAGTTCATTTACTCTTTTTTCTCCAGAGCGTAGAATATTAGATGTTTCTCATAGTACTTGTCAAGATGGAGGAAATTCTACCTTAATAATCTCATGAGATATATCTGCTATTTGTGTAATATAGTTTCTCCATCAATTCTTTGTAACCATACTAGCTCGCTCTATATACTGTGGCTTTTTACAATATCTATCTAATGTTCATATATTTTGTAACAATCATTCTAGATTATATGAGTATATCTTTTCCATACTAGCTCTTTCAAATTCATATTTTTGACTCGTCTGATGAGATATATTATACAGTAGTCAATCTCTTCTAGATACTGGAGAATCTCATAGATACTTTCTAGCAATAAATCCATTATCACCATATTTATTTGCTTCAAGAGTTTCTTCTAATGTTTTTTTAACTGTGGTTGTATCAGTAATATGAAAATATGATTTCTCATCGACACCTCATCATTGTCACAATACTAATCATACTTCTTTTTCTCATTCTGTATTTGTCTTTGCCCATCAACTTAGTTCTGGTCAAAATGAATTATCATACATATTTCAAATGCAAGGTTCAATACAAACTGCAAACTCATCACCCTGTATGCCAGTGATATTCCTATACTCTATTGCTGCAAGAGAATTATTTGATGAAATGACTTTCTTGATAGTTGCATATATACTATCAGTATTATTAATCGTTAACAAACTTTCATAAATCCCTACTCATAGTGCATCTCATTTCCCAGATGATCTTATAATAAGTACTGGATATTGTTTATAATAATTGAAAATATTTTGAGATAGAGTTCTTAGGAATTGTTCTGATTGCATAGCTTCTTTTGCTACATCTGAAGCTAAAATAATCTTTTGCGTACTAATGAATCAACTTTTTTGAATTGGCCTAGATCTATCTATAAATCATTGAATCTTTTCTCATATAGCACCAGTTCAAAGTATTATAATACCACTTTTTGTTGTATGGACTGAGTTGAGTGTACTATCTAGATCTTTTCATGATCAAAAAATATCTATTGTTGTAGAAATAGTTGGGCGATTTTGGAATATGCCAGATAAGAAACGCATCATTTGTATAATATAAATTTATATACTGATAAGTCAATATGTAGATTACTATATTTTAGTATTGAAAGTAGTTATATTAACTATATTATATGTCAATATTATTCCTCTTTTATGTCATTGTTTCATACATAATGAATAAAGAACAACAAAAAATAGATCATCTAATTATCAATAGTCGTGATGGAAATGATTATCTTGTGGCACTCGATGCAGAGCGTATTGGGGGGATGTCTAAAGATCTTTTTCATAAGCAAATAGTTGATGTATTGTATGATGTGCTGGATGCTGAGTCAATTACTCCGGGACCAAGTCCATTTGTGGAATATCTGTGACCAAGAAAAGGTACTGTGACACCTACAAACTCGAAATTATTGAGTATATTTTCTACTATCAATGATGATTTGAAACAATGTCTTTTATCAGTAGAGCCATATAAACCATATGAGCAATGAGATTTAATAGACCCTATGACGCAACAAGTACAAACACTTGATGAAGTTGTTAGTTATAATACAAATATACCTACTCAAGATTTAAATCCTGAATACCTAGACTGATTTGGTATAGAACTTCTCCAAAAACTCAATAAAGAGCATGGACTTGCTCTGAATCCACAAAAGATAGAATATTTCGTACACCTTTTTGATAATAAATACAAGAGAGTTCCAACATTTTCTGAACTGCATATGTTTGCACAGATTAACTCTGAGCACTGTAGACACAATATTTTCAATGGAGTAATTGTGATGGATAAAGTGGAATATAAAAAATCAATGTTTTCATATATAAAAGAAACATATAAAAATAATCCATGAGATGTTGTGGTTGCATACTCAGATAATTGAGCAGTATTGAAAGCAGAAAATGGAAGGTATCTGGTAATAAAATGTGAAACACACAATCATCCATCTATGATTGAGCCGTTTGCATGATGAGCAACTTGATCATGATGAGATTATAGAGATATTTTAGCGACATGACGTGGTGCAGAAGTAGAAGCTTCTACAAGTGCATATGCGTTTGGGAATATAATGCTTGATACTCCATATAATAAATGACACAAAACACCTCTTGAGATTCTTATTAGAGCTGCAAGATGAGTAAATTACTATGGTAACTGTTTTGCTGCACCTATGATTAATGGGTCAGTAACTGCACAAATTAGAGATTTTACTGTATGATGAAAAAATATTTGATTTGCTAAACCTGTCGTAATGGCATGAGCACTTTGATCTATGCCAGAAGTACCTTTTGAGAAACTTGCAAAAAGTCACTTGTCAGGATTGATACATATTAAACTTTGATGACCAGATTATAGAATCGGGATAGGATGAGCTGCAGCATCGAGTATGAATGCGTGAGAAAATAGTTCATCATTGGATTTTGCATCGGTACAAAGACCTGATCCACAAATGCAAACGAAGGTAAAAAATGTAATCGAAAAACTTCTTCATCAATATCCTGATGCAATACAAAATATTCATGATTATGGAGCTGGATGACACGGAACTAATATATTTGAATTAGCAGAGTGAGATGAGACACATCCATGATGAGTATCAGTAGATATGGCTCGTATTAGCGTAAAAGATACAACAATGAAATATCATGAGATTATGATTAATGAGTCACAAGAAAGAATCGGAATGATGATTAATCCAGATTATCTTCCTATTCTTGAAGAAATTTGCAAGAAAGAAAAATGTCCTTTTGATATATTTGGTACATCAACTGATACATGAAAAGTACACATCTATGA
>JAYTKZ010000126.1:0-4706 GCA_043729885.1 bacterium | reverse complement strand
TCAAAACTTGATAAAATTATAAATACAACATTGTTATTATATGAAACAATCCAATCGTTAACTGATACATATGATGCTATGCTGAATTTACAAACAAATACAATCATACGTATGCTGACTATGTTTACTGCACTTACTTGAATTATGACTTTTTTAAGCGGATTTTATGGTATGAATATACATCTGCCATTTTCAACTCGACCGTATTTCTGGATTATTATGGTTGTTTCTATGGCAGCAATAATAATATTATTACTATTATACTTTAAAAGAAAGAGGCGAATTTAATTGCAACTTTGTTGCAGGGATAAGGGACTAGGTACTAGGGACATAAAATGTTTATATACTAATTATTTATATATTATGAATACAGTATCGGTGAAGAGAGTACATTGGGCACAATATGTAATTTTAGTGCAAGCAATACTTGCTACTGTATGATCATTGTATTATCAATATTTTGGAGATCCAGTGGTAAATGTTATGGCTGGTAATATATTTGCTGCAGGAGGAGGCTTTTTGCCATGTCTTCTTTGTCGATGGGCGCGTATTTTAATGTATCCTATTGTATTACTTTCATTTATTAGTATTCGCAAGAAAGATTGGCATATAGTAGACTACCTTTCCCCGATGAGTATTATGTGAATACTATTGGAAACATACCACTATATACTTCAAAAGACTGATTGGTTAGATTTTATATGATGATGAACATTTTGTACTAGAGCTAATCCATGTAGCGCTTTACAAGTTAATTACTTTGATTTTATTACTATTCCATTTTTGTGTTTAGTAGCATTCATAGTTATTTTTATTTGTTGTATTGTGATTAAAAGAACACTTAAAAAGCAGACTCCATTACATCATTCTCATCTATAATTATGATAGAGAAACTCTATAGGCAACATACTGACTCTTTGATTAAAGATATTGAAGCAATATATATTGCTAATACATCTTGTGTTGTTAATTTTTTATATTTTGCTAATGCAGTACAGTATCATTTATTAGAACTTGATGCTAAAAAGACACCAGAAGATAAAATCTATGCGGTATCTTTGTATGCATCAGATTTCCTTTTACCTGATGGGATTGCATTACAAACTTGGGCATATTTTTCTACTAAACCTAGACAATGGCTACAAAATTTAAATGGAACAGATTTAACACCAAAGATTCTTTGATACTTTTCTCAAAAATATCCTGTCGCTTTGTATATCTACTCACTCTATGACGAAAAGATATGAAAAAATCAAGAGTGGCTTCATAAAGCTACTTCTAAACTAAAACAAGAGTACTGAATTTCAACTATTCATGCATATCAATCACACTATAATCAAAGATGACAAGATTTCCCATGGGATGAGATATCTCAATCAGTAGATAATTCATGAAATACTCGAAATATATTTCTCAATTGTACTTGATCTCCATTTCAAGAAAAGCGAGTAGAAGAGAATAAACAATGGTTTGTGAAGAATCGTATGATGGTACTCAATGTTTGATGATTTCTTGATTTTTATAGCTGATTCGAAAAACGTGCGCCAGAGTGGGTAGTGAAGGCAAAGGTTCTAGAAACATTTCGAAGAATAACTACGAATCCAAAAAAAAATCTTAAAAAGTTTGTTGCAATGTTTTGAGTTTTTAGATTGCTAATAAAAAAAATCTTTATTTGAAAATAACATTCATGAAAATAATATCTTTCTTTAGTATTTCTCTCGTAATCGTTTTTGGTGGATTTTTCCAATACACATATGCAAATACTATTTGAAATATTCGTACAAATCATGCTTTAGTAAAGCGTTATACTGATTGATGAGGTAATAAGTATGCAATATATAGCAAACCATCTATTACTGTAATTACACCAAAAAAGTTCTCTATGCATTTTTTCTCTAATTGAGATACTGCGAAGAATATCGCATCATCATATGCATGTAATGCAGTTTTAAATTGAACATATTTTTGATTCAATGAAGATGGGTCATATTTCCCAGCATGAGTATGGTATCAATTTGGTATGTATTTAAAACAACCATATCAACCAGCTATTGATAGAAATTTGAGAGTATTACTTTCTGGAGATTGAACAACAATTAATGCAATACAAAATGATTCATTTAACTTTTTATCGTTACAGTGAAAGAAAAGTTGACGATATGCAAATGCATGACCATGGTTAGTCCGTGATGGGCGTATAAACCCTGACATTGTACAAACAAAATCACATTGGCAAAGAGATACTACTAGAGTCTGATTTATTAGAAACCCTTCTGGAGAAATCCATTTTGTTGTTGCTACTGAACCTATATCACTGCCTCAATTTATTTCGTTTTCATATTGAGTGTGACTATGAACTTGAACATTTCAATATGTGAATTTAGATTGATGATCTTCAACTACATTGATAACTCCATATAATTCATATTACTCAAAAAAGAAATTACCATCATTTATTTGTATACATTAGTAAGATGAAAAAAGGGCTATTTATTATTATTGCATGAGTGTCATGATCATGAAAAAATACTACGCTAGATTTATTAACTCAAAGGAATCCACAATATAAGGAAATAGTTTCTTATACTTCTCGTCCGATGAGGGTGACTGAAAAACAATGAGTGAATTATAATTATATATCACTTGAGCAGTTTCAGCAATGGATAGCATTATGATATTTCTTGGAATATGCTAAGAATCATAATACAAACTATTATGGGACTAAGAGTAGTGATTTAGATTTATACATAAATCAATGATATATAGTATTTAAAGAGATGTCTGTGCAATGAATAGAACAGATAATCAGAAATTATAAAGAATTATCAGAAAGAACTTTTTCTATATTTCTAGATTTATCAGATGAGACTATGGTACGTAGAATTACTTCTAGAGCCCCAACTCCAGCAGAAGAAGTAGAACGTAGAATTACGAGTGCAAAAAGTGAAAGAATACTTGCAAAACAATATTGTAATAAGATTATTTCTGCCGAATGAACTATAGAAGAAGTATATGACGAAGTATTACAACTAGTTAATGAATTTATTAATCAGAATAATGATTAGTATCAAGGTAATCTTAAATGCTAAGAAGAATCAATTGAAATTATAGGTATAAATAGGTATTAAAACACTATAGAGTATATATCAAGACTTTTTATATATCATAATGATATATCATGAAAATTATTTGAGTTATAGTATGAATCATAGTAGTAATTGCTATTGCACTTTGAATATACAAAACATCAACTATGTTTGATTTACAAAAAACATTTTGAACGAGTAAAAGACAAGAAATTGAACTAAAATTCAAGGATGCTCAAAACCAAGCAAATACTATGATAAATAGTGGCAAACAATATATATGATCTTGAGCACAACAAATCATGGCTTCTTGAGAAGCATTATTGCAACAAAAGAAATTGGAAGCAGAAGCATATATTTTAGAACAAAAAGAGAAACTCAAGGCAGAAGCTCAAATAAAATTAGAAGCAGAAGCTAAGAAGAAGATTAACTGAGTTTTTAGTGGACGATAGACATATGATATTATTTATAATTATAGTAATATTAGTTCTAGTAACTTGGTACTCAGTACGAGCTCATTTTCATTATAAAAAAAATTCTCATTCTTCATCATGAGATAATCATCTACATATTGAAACCGATATACTTATTTCATGAATTGAAAATATTACTATTAAACATACATTATTAGCTTGAGTAGAAAATGATTTATCGATGTCTATGTATGGGAATAAATCGTATATTAGGACACTCATTGCTGCATATATTGCTCAGTGACATGTAATTATACAATGACCTCCAGGTACATGAAAAACATCATTAGTGAAAGCATTTTCTCGTGCATGTGATCTGTCTTATTCTCGTATACAATGTACGCCAGATTTATTACCACAAGATATTTTGTGAAATGAAATGTTGCAGAGCAGTACTAGTACGCTTGAGTATCAAAAATGACCAATTTTTTCTCATGTTGTTCATGTTGATGAGATTAACCGCACAACACCAAAACTCCAATCAGCTTTTCTAGAAGCAATGCAAGAGTGACAAATTAGTATTTTTGGAAAAACATATACATTGCCTAAACCTTTTTTTCTGGTAGCGACTCAAAACCCTTATGATGCGTTGGGGACATATATGTTGCCTTATGCGCAGATAGATAGATTTATGGTTGGGATTTCCACATCTCATTTATCAAATGATACTGAACTGCAGTTAGTGAGAGATACCCATAAAAAAGATGATAATATATATAAAACACATATGAATATTGATACTATAAGCAGCATACAAGCAGAAGTGCAAAATATTGCTATATCTGATAGTCTGTTAGAATATTGTGTTGCATGTGTACAACAATTTAAAAAAGCATGATTCTCACTTTCTGTAAGAACAACTAAATCATTAATATCTTTTGCTAAAGCACTTGCGTATTTACAATGACATTCAGAAGTTTCTAAAGATGATGTGGTGATGGCAATTTTACCAGTAGTTAAGCATAGAATTGATTATCTAGCATCTATGGTTATTGAAAATCAAGCAGTCTATAAAATTATTCTTTGATCTCTACAAAAAGACGATATCGTAGGGTAATAAAAAATGCTTCGATAATTCAGTTTATGTATGCAGTAAGTAATCCTACTATGATTGAAACTATAATAATAATAGTAGCGACTGGTCATC
>JAYTKZ010000125.1:0-3186 GCA_043729885.1 bacterium | reverse complement strand
GCAAAACTTGCTTGTAAGAATAGTTGATACAGTATAGCTGACCATTTCGGTGACATCAACGATATGGTAGAAATTGGCTCTTGAAGCCAAAGAGAAATTGATGACATCAACCTATCTCGCTATGCTTGCTACCTTGTTGTACAAAATGCTGATCCATCAAAACAAATAGTTGCACAATGACAAACATATTTTGCTATTCAAACGAGAAAACAGGAAGTACAAGATGAGAAAAAGATACTATCAGCAGACGAAAAAAGAATCTATCTGAGAGAAGAAATGAAAGTCCACAACAAGAAACTTGCATGAATAGCAAAACAAGCCTGAGTGACGAACTTTGCAGACTTTACAGATGCGTGATATGAGTGACTATATGGATGATTGAGACAAGCAGATATTCACAAAATGAAATGATTAGAAAAAGATGAAAAAATCCTGGACCATATGAACAGCGAAGAGTTAGCAGCGAACTTATTCCGTGCGACACAAACAGAATCGAAAATTAAAAGAGAATCTATCAAATGACAACTCAAAGCTACAAAAGCACATTTTGATGTTGGTAAAAAAGTCAGAGATACTATCAAAGAAATTTGAGGTACAATGCCAGAAGAACTTCCAGCAGTAGAGGATATACAAAAAATGAAAAAGAGATTGAAAGCAACAGCGAGAAAAGTATTGAAGTAATGATGTATCTGTCATCCCGGGCTTGACCCGGGATCTATATAGTTATTCAAAAAGACCCCGGATCAAGTCCGGGGTGACATACTATCAAGCACAATTCGTTATACATATACATTGCTAACTATTCTTAATTTATAACTCTTAATTCTTAATTATATTCTATGCCCCGTCTATCCCACTCACAACTCCAAACATACAAACAATGTAACCTCAAATACCGTTTCCAATACGTCGATAAGATGGCAACGACATTTGATCAAACAGTTCATACATTGCTAGGGAATGCGGTTCATAGCGCATTGGAATTTTTGTACAAACAAGTGAGTAACTATCAAATGCCAACGATTGAACAAGTACAACAAGTCATGAAAGACAAATGGAACACTGACAAAGTAGCACTCGTAGAGCCAGCTACAGAAGAGGTTGAACAACAATTTATGATTAGATGATTAGCATATATCGAACGATATTTCAAAGCATATGCGCCATTTGATCAGGCGAGACCTCGATGATTTGAACAACGCATTACATATAAACTTGATGAAGATACGACGATGTCTGGTATTATCGATAGACTCGATGCCAAGGACGATATCCTCTATATCAATGATTACAAAACGAATCAAAAAGTGAATCCTGATGACCACGATTCTCATGAAGAGCAATTGACTCTCTATGGTCTCGCAGCACAACAAACATATTGAAATAAATTTCCTAAAATTGTTGGGAGACTTATTTATTTGCACCTAGAAAAAGAATATGTTATAGAGCTGACACAAGCTCGTATGGATGCGCTAAAAGCGCAAATCACTGACGTGATTGTAGAGATTAAACTCAAAGTTGCTCAGTATAACTGATGACTTGGTGACAAGGATGCGTTTGCTTTTACAACTGGTGATCACTGTAAATATTGTCCATTTGAAACTGTATGTCCTGCATGGAAACACAAGTATGGAGGCGATGAAATCATGATGACAGAACTTGGAGAAACTACAGTAAAGCGTATGATAGATGAATATGGTATCTTGCAAGCTAAAATCAGAGAACTTGAAAAAGATGAAAAATCACTTGCTGCAGTACTGACTGAATTTGCAAAAGACCGTGAAGAAACTAGATTCTTTGGAGATGATTATATCCTCTCTACCAGAAAATATGAAAGAGCAGTCATCGCTGATCCAATCAAAGCATTGGACCGTATGAAAGAATTAGAAATCCTTTCTCAATTCGCAAAACCAAATGATACGGTACTGTTAAAAGCTATTAAAACAGGGGAGTTGCCACCTGCACTTCGTGAGTTTATCGCAATTGATGCAAAGAAAATTTTGATGGGTACAAAACCGCGTAACAAGACTGGTGATGAGGAGGATGAGGAGTAGTAAATAGTAAATAGTGAATAGTGAATAGTAGTTAGTTCGTCATTCTGAGCAGAACGAAGTGACAGCGAAGAATCTCATTTATTACTATGCGTTTTTACAAACGTGATTTGACCATCAGATCCTTCACTTCATTTTGTTTCGTTCAGGGTGACGTGCTATTATCTATTCACTATTCCACTATTAACTTCCACGGATATCCCTTTGACCTCATAGTCGAATAATCATCAAATACTAAAAAATATTCTACTCATAATTTCTGTGCAATAGATTCAACTTTTTCAAGTGGACAGACAAACAGTATGGTACTAGCTACATCAGCCAGCAACGTATTTTTTGCGTAGGTGTGAACTGCGATTAGAGGGGATTGAACAGACTGTTTTGTATGCGGATTAATCAAATGATGATATAATTTTCACTCATGCATTCGTTTTCTTCTGTTTGGACTAGATGCTGCAACTCATCATTGTGTGAGTTGTATTTTTCATATTGATTTAGTATGGTCCATTGGATCTTCTAGAATAAGCGTATGAGGATCATCAATAGTCAATACACGAATATCACCACCACCATTTATAATAGCATGTCATATTCCACTATCTTGGACAATCTGTGCAACTCCATCAACTGCCCATCCTTTTCCAAATCATCAAAAATCAAGACTATATCATGGTGCAAGTGTTATTTTGGTACTAGATATAGTGAGTATGCTTTTGAGAGGTACTACATCTAGTGGTTTTTGTTCTCATATATGTTTGCCATATCAACTTGATGTGAGTGTGTCTGCCAAAAGAATAGAAAAATATCATTCACTTTTTTCTTCAATATCGATCACAAAAGTCAGCATATCAATCAGCTCTTGAGATGGATTTTTAACAACTCATTCATGTGATAATTGTGCAACTATTGAATCATTACGAAATCTCGAGTACATTCTTTCGAACGACCCGAGATATGTTTGTATTGTTTGATTGAGCAACTCTTTTTGATTATCAGATACTGTGTCATAGATAGTAATATACCAATGAGTACCAAGATTGTCATATGAGAGAGTATGATTAGTTTGTTGTTCCATAATATACTTTTTCTATTTGATCAATTGCATTGTTAAATCATTCAGCAGTAAGTGAAGATC
>JAYTKZ010000124.1:0-2003 GCA_043729885.1 bacterium | reverse complement strand
GTCCATTGAATAATAATATCATATTCACTGTTACGAGGTATGCTAATATTCACACCTGTTCAAACTATTTTTCATGTTCTTCTATCACGAGCACGAGCGGTAGCAACTGGAGGAGTATTGTCTCATCGTAACTGCACTCATAGTGTTTCTTGTACTGACCGAGCAGCTCATAAGCTCATGTCTCCTATATTTCAACGAGTAGTTACAACAAGAGGTGCTATACTTGCATATGATCGTTTACTTCATGTTAGATTTAGCATCACATCTATATCATCTTCAGTAGGGTCAAATGGTATTATATTTGTAATTGTGGTTTGTAGTAGGTCAGATACTCTTTTAGTTCAAATCGTAGGGATGGTAATAAAACTATTTTGAATATCAAATCATGAATCATACGCTAATGCATATTTTCTTTCTATTGCGCGAGTATAATTAATTTCATGGTTTGCATATATTGTATCTGTTAGCATAATTACATATGCTTTTTGAGATGTATTCTTTCGACGAAGATTAGTAGTTGTATTAGATTGTCATGCAACTTCTAAAGACGTAATAGGAGTATACCGATTCCAGACATTAAACGCACTGTTGTAACGAGTAATATATCATTTTTCATCTACGCGAGACGCAAAGTCACTATATTTTGTAATTAGATCAAAATCATAGTATCTTGAGAAACGAGTACCATCATTTTCTTTTTTAATATATGTTGTTTGATTTGTATAAACACTATGCTCATCTCGCCAAATATCTAGCGTATTTGATGGAGATATTGGTTGAGGATTTGAAGCAGCTTGCACAGTAGGAGCAATAATTGTTTGAACAGTATCAAATGCTTTGATTGCAGGATTTATTTTTGGTGCTTGTTCAGATGAAATATATCATTTAATAGATTGAATCTTTTCTTGTGTTTCTCAGAAATATCTTTGTAATTTACTGTGTTCAAAATATCACATATTCAATTTATCAGAGCTATTATTCGCTAGAGCATTTGAAAATCAGTCTACAAGTTTTTCCTGTAGATTAATATATGATAATGTTGGATGCTCAGCATTTTTAATTGTATTAACAATATTATCGTTTGCTGTAAACAATGATGCGGAAATATCTCATTCAATATTATTATCTTCATCAATTAAGAAGCTACTATTAATCTTCTTTAAGAAATCATCATATGTACCAATATCTGTTTTGTGATTTTCTAGCTTATCTGATGTTCTTTGTAATAATCATTCAAGAGCTTTTGTAGCTTTTTGTACAGATGCAATATTTGGTTTTACATCAGACTTTGTTGTAAGTATATTTTCAATCTCAATAATATCATTTGTATATAAAGATCAATATTCACTATTCTTTAATGCAGCAATTTCTTTTTGTAAGTCAGTTCTTAGAACATTGGGTTCTACTAGTGCTGGTTCGCTTATATTATTAGTACCAAGAATTCATTGTGAATTTACATTTCATTTGTCTATCAGTCCCTGCGCTCATTGAGATGCATTATTTGCTCACTGTGAAATTGCATTTGATCAAGCGGTTGCACTATTGAGTAATGTATTAGTTTTTTTATTAATTCATTTTGCTAGTTTATCTAACATATTATATAGTACATCGAAATTTAATTCGAAATTGAGATAACTATCTACTCTAAGATCAAATCATCTCAAAGGAGGTTGTATTCTTGTAATACTCAATGAATCAAATGGTGCAACACTTCGAGTTCTTTGTGTCAATTGTTCAATTCTTGTTTTTACTCATTTCTCTCATACCAATCAAATACCACCCTTAACAATACATAGTATCTTCCCAATTGTACTAGCTACTTTTAATGTAGAAGTGATTGCTGGAGAAATACGAGGTACTTTAGGAGCAGGAGGTAATGTTGGTAGATTTAAATCAATACTTGGGATAAATGATGGTAATTCTGGCAATCTAGGTGGTGATGGTATTTGAGGTATAGATGGTATTTTAGGTGCTCATGATAAATTTCATGCTGATACTGTGAA
>JAYTKZ010000123.1:0-2590 GCA_043729885.1 bacterium | reverse complement strand
TTGTCTCCCTCTCATATCGAACAATCATGCTTGTATATTGTTTGACACTTCGTTTCTCGGTTCATCAACTACTTCTATCGTTTGAAAAGGCATAGCAACAACTGTTGTTTCATTCGTTTTGCCATTTCGTACGAGTTCAACCTGATTCTTGTCAGCAAATAACAAAAAACGATACTCCTCTGGGAGTGGTTTTCATTGTTCAAGATGATCTAGGATGTCACGTTTCTGTGCATCTGTTAGATTCAAATGAATCATATAAAAAAAGTGCGATGAGTTAAAGCACCACACGTGTAGAAATGAATTTTGATAAACAAAAAGCACCCCTGCATGTGGTGCTATAACTTCTCAAATCGCATCGTCTTGTGAACTAGCAACTGATAGGTATCCACACACAAGGGTGCTTTTACGTTCAGTTACTAAGTTCTGTGACAAGACGAGTTTTCCGGATTAGGGGTTCTGATGCGATTTGTATAATTTGAGAGTTATAGCTCCCCCATACTACAAAATTCCCTTTTCAATGCAAAGGGTTTTTGGGTTGATGAAATAATATGAGATTTTTCTTGATTTTTTGATAAATATTTGTATACTATACACACAAATGTCCTTCGGGATCCTTCTCATTATAGCAATATAATGAGAGAAACAATAAAAGTTAGAGGCATAGCTCTCTAATTTTTTTCTTTTATAATGATAACTTCCTCTACACTGACATATCATATTTTATCCATAAATCTTTTCTTATCAATAACTTTAAGCTGTGATAGTATACATCTTGAAGAAGCGCCAAAATTACAACTTGTAATAGTATGATAAAAAACAGAATTGTGTTCTTTTATTTTTCTCTTATGAGTTAAAGGGACAACAGTATAAAGACTTCATACAATCTTGAGAACCAAAACAGGTCTACGAAAATCCTTCTTACCATCTTGTTCAAATCACACATTAATACCTAGTTTGACATACCAGACATCTCTAACATTGATAAACACATCATTCATAGATTTATATACTAGAGATTTTTTAATTTCATTCCAACCATCAAAGTTTTTTTCTGACATACAAAAAATGAGAAAGTAAATTCTCGATTATATACTAAAATACTAATCAGAAAACAAAGAATATTCTAGGACAAAAATGAGAATATCTATTTACGTTTCTAGATGGGCATTCAAATACAGTTGGAGTTCTTCTTTGTTTGGCAGATACAATTGATATTCTTTTGCAAAAATATTCTCTTGTTCTGGAGATAATGTGTATTTGAGTATAATATCATCCTTCTCTCTACAAAGAATCAATCCGATAGTCGGATTCTCTGTGGTAAGTCTAACTTCTCTATCATATCGATTAACATACATTTGCATTTGTCCTAAATCTTGATGAGTCACTTTACCTATTTTCAAATCAATTAAGAGATGACACTGTAAAATACGATTATAGAACACGAGATCTATGTAATAATTATCTATATCTGCTTTGATTCTTTTTTGTCTTGCGACAAAAGAAAATCATTTACCTATTTCTAAAAGAAACATTTGTAGATTACTAATAATTGCACTTTCTAAGTCTTTTTCTGTATAGTGAGGATATGCAGGAAGTCATAAAAATTCGAGAATATATGAATTTTTGATAGCATCTTTTGGTTCTTCCATAATCGCTCATTTTTTTGCAAGTACCAGGACTTCATTTTTATCACTACTAAGAGCTAATCTTTGATATAATGCACTATTAATTTGTCTATCTAGTTCTCTGAGTGATCGCTTTTCTTTAGATGTTTCTATAATAAAAAACTGTTGTTCTTCGACATTATTAAGATGCATAATACGAAGAATATGAGCCCGTCATATATGTTCAATTCTGCCAGCAGTGCTGGCATAATCTGGGAAAGTTAAATAAAACTGTTTATATCTTTGAATGCTCCTATAAGAGAACCCTTTCCCAAACTGCTTTGTTATATCATTAGAAAGTTGCTGAATCAATCAAGCACCATATTGAGCTCTATCTAGTCATCATTGCTCGTATTCTATAATATATTTACCAATTTGCCAATATGTTGTAATCATTGTTGTATTTATATGTCTTAGCACTTGTTTTTTTGACTGTTCTAAAAGTCAAATAATTTGTCAAACAAGCCCTATATACTGAGAAGTATTTTTATTTTTCATATACAAAAAAATCAAAGATATAAATCCTCGATTATATACTAAAATACTGCTCAGAAAACAAAGAATAAACTAGGACAAATTATATGTCCTAGTCTAATTCACTTAATATATTACTCTCATCACTAGATTATTTCTTCAAATCCAATGTTACATTCACTGTTATACTACCAGTATATATATCTTGACTCGCCATCTGATTAACTCCGATTATAAAGTTATATGTACCTGATTGTTTAGCTGTATATTCAGTATCAGAAGAGAATGGGCCATCGGCTGATCCATCTGGAGAAATAATTTGATTAACTCTAACTATTGCTTTAACAGGTGGTTGTGAAATTAATAATCTAATTTTATCTCATCTATTCAATGAGAATGATAATTTTGGTGTATTACCTCAAAGTTGTAGGATATAATTTCTTGATGGAATT
>JAYTKZ010000122.1:0-4607 GCA_043729885.1 bacterium | reverse complement strand
TTGGTTAGGAAGAGCATTGAATTTTGCAACAACAGTTACTACAAATAATTCTGCTATTACAGTGCCTACATGTACTGCTTCGGCAACACTGCATATTATTAAACAAGTCATAAATGATAATGGTTGAGTTAGTACTCCATGATTATTTTCTCTATCTGTAAAACGTTTTTGAACAAATGTTATATGAAGTCCTGCATCTGGTACTCTAGCTCCTGGTATAAGCTATACTCTATCACCTAGTATATATACAGTGAGCGAATGAATTTCTAGCTCGTATACGCAAAGTTTTAGTGGTGATTGTGATATAAATGGTACTATAACACTTACTCCTGGATCTGATAAAACATGTATTATTATCAATAATGATATCGCTCCAATACTTACGTGATTTTGATGATGAGGTGGAGGAGTACTAAGTATAGATAATTGTCCAGCATGAGATTACTCTTCGGGACAATATGATTGATTATGCTGAACTAAACCTATTACTCCTATTATACCTGTTGTAATAGTTACTCCACCTGTTTCAATACTTCCTATAGGGCCTACTCCAACTGTTATCACTGGTACTATAACTTCAATAACTCCTAACTTCCCATATACAGGAATCATATCTACAAAGTCGAATTCTCTATTGAAAATTCTAGCTCGATCAACTGCTTTCTTGGTAGGTGGAATATTGTTTATTGTTTTTCTCAGAAGACGTAAAATATGAGAATAAATCTATTCATTCCAAAAATCTATGAAGTATAAATATGTATTTTTATCAAAATGATTTGCTGTAATAGGCATGGGTATCAGTATTGTATTGATGCTTATTGCTTTTTTGCAGCTTGAAAATAGTCTATCTGCATATGAGGTTAATGATATCATACTAACTCACCCTATCGTGGCTGCAAATACTGGAAAGATAGTCGTAACAAACTACGACATCCATATAAAAAAAACAATGTATCTTAAGATCCCAAAAATAGGAATTAATGTACCTATTAGTCATATAGGGCTTACTGACCAATGAGCAATGGGTTCTCCAAAATCTTATAATGATGTCGTGTGGTTTGATCAGAGTCCTCGTCCATGAGAGGTAGGTAGCGCTGTTTTAGCTGGGCACTATGGTATACGAAAAAATGGTTCAATATCTATTTTCCAAGATCTTGGTAAACTCAAACCAGGTGATAAAATATATATCATTAATGGAAAAGACAAGGTAATTTCTTTTGTTGTTACTAAAATTAGCACATATGATTTTAAAGCATCTACTACAGAAGTTTTTGTTTCTAACGATGGTAAAGCTCATCTAAATCTCATTACCTGTATTTGGGATTCAGTTTCTGCATCATATTCTAAGCGTTTAGTAGTTTTTACAGATAGAGAATAAGAAGTTTATAAAAAACAATTGAAGACAGTAATCCTAATGTAAAATATAATAAATAATCTGCTCAGAGTGGAGTAATATTATGGGTTAAAATATTTTCTTATCACCTCCAGAATTTGCTTATAATAGCTAACTTAGCTATTTTTTTATTACAGATAAATTTAGATATTTTTAAATACTAAGCAATAACTATGATCATAACCATAACCGTAATTACCATTTCATTTTAATGCTCATTTCCCTTTCCAACCAATAATAATTTCGCCTTCAAAATGAAATATTTTTGACACTTCTCTTGCAATATCTCGGGCTAGGGTAGTTACTTCTTTCCCTTTAAGATTAGAAACCTCAATAACAATATAAGAATTTTTCTTCATATACTTTCTTAATTGAGAATATATAATTCACATGTCTTTTAAATATCACTCATACCCACCCTTGCCACTAAGATAATTATGTTTACCTATTGGATTATATGGTGGAGAGGTCAATGAAAAATCAATTTGAGGAAGCTTATATGTGCTTAATTTCAAACTGTTTCAATAAATAATATTCTCTTTATGGGTAAGTTTGCTTTTTATATAAGAGTATCTATTTTTATCAAATTCAATCCCAAAAGGAATCCTACCTGTTTTTTCAGAAACAATTAAACTCGTTCCTAATCCAGCAAAAGGATCAAAAACTATATTTCCTTTTTTAGTAAATTTTTCCAAAAGATATTCAACTAATGACTCAGGAAACCTATTATCATCAATTTGAAATTCCTTAGGAAGAACACATTTTTTATTATTTAGTATAATTAAAGTTTCCATGCTTATAGCGTATATATAAAGATGATTATTTATAAGTTTTAGAAAATTAATAACAATAGTATTGTGCATTTAAGAGCTATCTATAGACAATTTGAGATGAACTACCAAGCGATGTGCAGAGCCAATAATAAGTGTTATAAAGTTGCGAAATGTAGTATAGTAATCGAAGAGCTTTTAACAGTTGAAATATTTTCTTATCACCTCTAGTTAATATGATATATTGAATTAATATAATACCTTGTATGAGGTATTTTTTTATAATTATATGTAAATATTCATATGTATCTTACCCTAGAATTACTAATCTTCTCTACCTTGAATAAAAGAAAATAATTGTTACATTGAATATATTCGTTCCGAGAGATTCTTTATCTTCATTTCTTTGATGTATGAGACAAAAAGCTACTTCTCACGATGAGTATCTAAGTAATATCAATGAACCTCAATATACACTCATGCAAAGGTTACGCAGTACGATAAGATCTACTTGTCTAGATGCTGAAGAAGTTATGAGCTTTTGAATGCCAGCTTTTAAATATAAAGGAAGATTATTGGTGTGATATACAGTTGCAAAAGAGTGGTGTTCTTTCTATCCATGGACAAACTCAATTGCTGTTCGTTTGAAAGATGAATTACAAAATTTTAGTACATCGAGAGGGAGTATTCGTTTTACTCCTGCTAATCCATTAACTCCATCGCTTATCAAAAAAATAGTGAAGATCAAGATGGAAGAGACAGTTGGGAAAAATGATATGAAAAAAACCCGTGAATGAAAAATGCTAACTCATCATTATACTGAATAAATATTTAAAAATGGCTTATATGAGCTATTTCTTTATTATGAAAATATTGTTCTATATAAAGATTATATATATAAAATACTTATATAAGTTTTTGTGACTATTATTGCCCTTTCCCTTCTTTTGCATAATTTTTCTCAAATCATTCTTTATCTCCATATGCAGAGAATGATTTTTGATGTTCTTCTTCAATAAAATCAGGATTCTTTTTGTGTTGAATCCCACACCAGTAGTGTTCAGTATCTCATGCAATCTTACTCCAATATCTCATTACTCCATTTGCATATCAACAATACATACAATTTAATTTTTGCATTGAACTTAGGTAGGGGAGTTTGTTTCTATCCATAATTAGAATATAATCTTTACGCTTAATAAGTGGTATTTTGTACAATGGGAAAAAGATACGATGATAAATCTCTATCCAGATATCACATAGCAACAGTGGAATAATTATGGTCCGAAGAAGTGGAATAAAAAAAATAATCAACACTCTGTTCGGATGTTTGATATATAACATAATTATACAGGGGAAAATAAACGGAATACTTCTTTCTGCAAGAATTATACTATATTCCTAGCATATAGCGAGTATTATATCTTGCATCTTGTTTGTGACTAATTACACTGTTTTTATTTATATATATGATTTCCTAATATGTCTAAATTTATCAAACTATTAGCGATTGCTTCACTTACGCTGGTACTAACATGATGTGCTCATGTTAAAAAAGAAACTGCAATGGAGCATAGTAATTTGTCAAATGAAGAAATGATGCATACGGAACATAAGTGAGATACTGGAGCATCTGCCTGAATAACTGCATCACCTCGTCATCAAGAACGAGTTGAGATTAATAATAACTGAAAAATTATATATACATGGGTTGTATATCCACAAGTAAACAAACCTTCACCAGTAGTCTTGGTTATTCATGAAAATAAATGATTAAATGATTGGGCGCGCCAAATGGCTGATGATATCGCAGCACAATGATATATAGCAATTGCGCCAGATCTGCTTTCAAGTTTTTCTAGCGATAAAAAAAGAACGAGTGATTTTGCTACTGAAGATGAAGCAACTAAAGCATTGTATACTTTGAAACCAGAAGATGTAATGTCTGATTTGAAAGCAGTAGAGGCATATGCAGATAGTATTCAAGCATCAAATGGTAAAATAGCTTCAGCATGATTTTGTTGGGGAGGTTCGCAATCATTCCGCTATGCAACAGCAAGTAGTGGTGTAGATCATGCATTTGTGTTCTATGGCTCAGCTCCAGAAGATTGAACGCTTTTTGCTAATATAACTGCTCCTGTTACAGCGTATTATGGATGAGATGATGCAAGAATTAATTGAACAATACCAAAGACAGAAACGAACATGAAACAATATAATAAATCATATACATATGAAATATATTCTGGAGCATGACATGCGTTTATGAGAAACGCACTTGCTGCTGATGCATCACAAGCTAATAAAGATGCAAGAGAAAAGGCATTTGCTGATATGCTAGTGAAATTACAAGAGTTAAATAAATAAATGAAGACCTCCATTGATGGAGGTTCTTTTTAAATAAAATGTATTTCATAACTCATAAATATTTTCCATTGTTTTCT
>JAYTKZ010000121.1:0-3731 GCA_043729885.1 bacterium | reverse complement strand
GTTTTCAAAAGAAAATTATTTGCAATAGCACCATTTCATCATTTACTGGAACATAGATGAATGAAAGAGTATACAATAGTGATGAAGTTCCGAATTATACAGTGAATATTAGCTTGTATTACTTTGATTATTCTATTCTATCAATTGCACTAATATTCTTCTTATTTCTCTAAATAGACACTTGTGATGCGTAAAGAAAAAATAATGATGATACTATTCAAAATATTTATAATCTGACTTTTATTGCAGTTTTTTCTTCATACTTTTATCACATTCAAACTATGAATTAATAATTCGATTATGTCAGTTATATGGTCATGGAAAGAGATATTTGTAGTTATATGAGCTCTTGTAGCATTGTATACCATCTATAAAGATAAAAGTCGAAAAAGAAAAGATGTGATTCGATATATGTTTATTACACTATGTATATTACTCGTATATGCTTTGGTAGATACATATATGAAATGAATTAGTATGGTATGGTTTCTCAAAGCATGGAAGTATGATTTTATTGGATTTATGATATTTTTTATAGCGTATTTCTTATCTTCTCGTGTATCTCTACAAAAACTTGAAACATATATACCATGGTTTACTCGTGTGATGAAAATACTACTTGTACGATGAATAGTGTGGTATATGATACTCCTTATCAAACCAGGGACATTGAAATTATTTTGATATGATCGTTTATCAATTGAGGGTGAAGTATGACAAAGACCACCTGCAGTATATCGAACAAGAGAATTCGAATGACTTCCTAGAAATCAATTTATCTTTGAAAGACCAATATCACGATGATTCTTTCTAACAGCATTTTTTCCTCTCTTTTTTGTTAAGTTTTTGCACAGAAAATCATTGAGGAAAACATGGTTTTGGTGGGTAATATACGCATTTAATATCATATTAACATATTCTAGAGCAGCTCGAGGAAGTTGGGTAATAGAACTAGCATTGTTGTGAATTATAAGTTATAGAAAACATATTTGAGTGTTTTTAAAAAAGATATTAATACCAGCAATTATCATACTAGCATGAGTTACTTGGTTAGCAAAAGATCATGTTATAAATAGACAATTCTCAAATACATGACATATACAGTTACTAAAACAATGACGAGAATACTTCACACAAAATCGATTACTTTGAATGGGTGCAGGATCAGTATGACCAGCTTCTCATTGGTTTTGATGACTTGCATTTAATCCAGAAAATCAGTTCTTACAGATAGCTATCGAGTTTGGAATTGTATGATTTATTGGATGGATGATTATCTATGTACGGTATCATTTATTATGACTCAATATACTAAGAAAAGAACGAAAACATAAGCATTTCTCCGCGGTTGCTTGGGATGTAATTGCAATGAGTATTGGTATCTTATGATTATCAATATCGTGACTTGTATTACATAGTTTCACAGACAGAATGATTGTATACCCGTTTATGCTGATATTTGGTATTATATATTATATCTACAAACATACACCGCATACTGAAAAAGGAGCCAAATAAATGAACTCCTTTTTTTTATAATAATCTACATTAGTTCTCTATTAGTTTCCAGTAGCGATTGTTCAAGTAGTTTCTACAGTACCAGTCATAACTAATCATGAGAGTATTGATCATGACATAGTATCACCAGTAAGTATTGAACCAGTAGCTACATCTCAAGTCATAATTGCACCAGATAAAGTAGCTTTATTTTTTCTAATTCGAGTAGAGTCTAATCTAACATCATCTAGCAATGTTGCTGCAAAATCTTCGTTTTCTACTCGTAAAAATACAAATCCAATAAGGAAAATGATAGTTGTAATCACGATAATTGATAATACTCTTTTCATAATATATGTGAATCAAAAATATAAAGTATGAAGTACACTATAGGAGAGTTCTCGTAAAATACAAGGTTAGAAGTCTGTACAATTCTCTACAATAGTGTATATTGTGCCATTTTTTACAAAAACTATATCAATTCTAGGTACTCTCATCTCTTTTGTTCTACTAAAATATGTTAAAATAGTTTTTTTCATAGCTATACGCTTTTTGGGAGTAATATAATTATGAATTGATTCTAAGGAATTTATACATTTCACTTCTATAAAAAGTACTGTAGTAGAGTTAGAAAAAATAATGTCAATTTCTCATCAGCGAATAGTAAAATTAGATATTACATATTTTCGTCATTTGGCGATGTAATATTGTTTCACATATTCTTCTGTTTTATATCCAAGAGATCTTTGATACATGTAGGATCAGTAAGAGAATAAGTCCCAATTGTTTCTCTACGTAATTCTGTAATAATTCATCATGTTCATAATCTATCTCAAAGCGTATATGCAATAGAACGTATAAATGTCCCACTTCACACGTGACAGGTAATTTTCACTAAAGGGAAAGCGTATTCTACGAGCTTTATATCATAAATATCCATATCTTTAAATACTTCATGTACAACTCATTGGCGTGCAGATTTGTACATTCTCTTTCATCAAATCTTTTTTGCACTAAAAGATGGTAGTAATAAAGTAGATCTAGGAGTAAGAGATGATAATATTTCTGTAATCTGAGTTTCTGTTGGAATATTTTCTACTATTACCTCTTCATACATATCGTGATAATCACTATCCCATGTATCACTTTTGTGTGTTAAATCTATTGTCGCAGTATATGTTTTATCGTGTCAAACAAGTGAATCCATTTTTTTGGTATCCTCATCAGTCAAAATTATCATCAGTCACGTAGCTAATGGATCTAATGTACCTGCATGTCCAACTTTTTTATAATTACCATGGATTTTCATAAATTTTACCACATCATGGCTTGTCCATCAAGTCGGTTTATCAACTAACAAAATCATATTTAGTGCAGAACAGTAAAAGAGACCTCTGAACGAGGTATTTCTGACTGTGTACAGAATAAGAAATACCGAAGTGAAGAGTCTTGAAAGATTATAGTCATAATAGCTCTTTTCAATCTTCCTATAATCTAAATAAATACTTTTAGAAAACTATGGAAGTTTACAAGAAATTTTTAGCAAATTACATGAATTTGTGTCTACGCGGTAGCACATGCTATTTTTACCTAGTGTTAGTTGAAATCAAGTATCATACCCAGGACATGATAACCCATATGAACGGATATTCCAAGTAACTATTCAAGTTGCATTGTGAGTAATCCCTTGTGGAAATAGATGCTCAGTTGTTGCTCATCCAGAGCCTATCCCTCAAATATAAAGAACTGTTGCACCAGTTGTATTCATACTAATGATTGCTTCTTTATACTGATTTGATTGACGCATACGAGTAACTGTTTTTTGTCGATAGTCTTCCCGATCATTCATACTTAAAGCAAATTTAGTATGTGCTTGTAATGATTGCATATTAAAAGGTATCATTGAAATCATGATAGCTAATACGACTATGACTATAAGCATTTCAATAAGCGTGAATCCTTTTTTCATACTAGGTGGACATAAATTAAGATCCTTGAACTCATCAAAGAATTGTAGTAATAATTCCAAATACAGAAAGTGCAATCAATGTAATAACAATTCACAAGAAAACAATCAATATTGGCTCAATAATCTTTGATACAGATCATATACGAGTTACTAAATCTTCTTCATATGTATCTACAATATTCTTTATAGTCTCTGGTAATTGAGCAGTTTCTTCACCAACTTTCATCAATACAGTTGCATTCGCAGGGATTAAATATGGATATTC
>JAYTKZ010000120.1:0-8482 GCA_043729885.1 bacterium | reverse complement strand
TGTTGCGCGATATCGTTTATGCAAAGGTATAGCGAGCTTTTCTTCTAATGTTTCAGCTTTTGATTTATCATGAAAAAGTTTTTGAAAATGTTTGAGTCATTTTTCTGTTTTTACAATAATCATCAATCCATCTGTTTCTCTATCCAAACGATGTATCAATCCTGCTCTAATAAAATTTCATATTGAAGGCATATCTTTGAAGCGATTATACAATGCTCATACCACTGATGGATACTCTATTCATCGCACACTATTTGGATGTGACAAAATTCATCATGGTTTATGTACTACTACATAGTCAGCTTTCTCGAGCATAATTTCCACTTCCGGCACCGCAGGTGCCTGCGCCAGCATGCTTGATTCCATATACCTTTCTGGGTGTTCTATATGAACACGGTCTCATGTTTTCAGCATATAAGATTTCTTTTTTACAAGACCATCATTGACTGTAATATCGCCACGTCATAGCAAGCGTTGAAAAAAATTTCTCGTATATCATTGTATACGAGGTAAATACACATCCAATCTTTCACCTGGTCAATCGTAGACGAAATCGTAGATCTTTTGGTGTTCTATATTTCATTGGTTTCTGAGGTTGTCATTGCGATAGTATATGGATTAGATTAACTGATGCTAGCTTAGTTAGGATACTCGTCATTTCAATGAGTAGCTCTTGTTTTTAGTCAAAGTATTGATTACTATGAGATTCTTCATTACATTCAGAATGACAATTTATCACATCACATTCCATATGAGCGTCTTCCATAAAATCCGAGACTATCGAATCAGCAAAAAATATTTCAATAATATGAATTGGATTGAAGTGAAACGCGATGCTATCATCCACAATTTCCTCCATCACCAAAATCATCGCCCGTGATCACTTATCATACCAGTTTTAAAATCAAATGCATACGGACATGGATTGAAACAACTCTGCCAAATTTTACACAAAGTCCCACAATGCACTATGGTAGCCGTAGATAGCTATCCTGAATACCTCAGTGTCTATCATAATTGCAAAAAAGACATTCTCCTTCTCAATGAAACAGAACATAGAAATTACAAATATTTTGATCACAAACGTGTGATACCTTGAATCTATACTCTCGATACATTGCAAATTTTGATTCGTTCAAAAAAGCCACGACGCATTCATCTTTTTCTCAATACTGGTATGAATAGAGAATGATTCCAGCTCGATGAATTACAACAAGCACTGAGTATGTTGCAATGAAGTCGTATCATAGTAGATGGCGTAATGAGCCATTTCTCACATGCTGACGATGATGATGGACAATCATATTGCGACAATCAAGTAGCAAAATTCAAAGAAATGTATGCACTTGTAGAACAAGCATGATTTCATTCTCAATACAGACACATCAACAACTCATCTTGATTTGTAAAAAACAATGACCATCGATTCAACGCACATAGAATTTGAAAATGATTGTATGGTTTTATGGAGTATTGAAATACCGAATATGCAGCATTTGGACAATGATTACAATATGCTATCGATGTATACTCTACTGTGATTTGATTACAACATATCAAAGCATGAGAATGAGCATGATATAGCCATACGTGGCACGCCGTACAAAATACAACGATTGCTACTATCCCTTTTGGATACTATGAATGATTAACTCGTCGTATGAGTAATAAATGGTCAGTGCTTCTTGATGAACAAAAATGTAATCTTGTATGAAATATCTCTATGAATATTTGTTCATTTGAAGATCCAACATGAAAGGTTCTCATTTGAGATGTTGTAAAAATTATTTCAAGTGATATAGATGATGCAAATAATTGGCTTACAATGAGTAAAATCAATGATACAATTTCGAGGGAGGTATTGGTTAAGGTGCACAATATGATTAGGAGGAAGATCGTTTAATCAACTAACTTGTCATCATTGGTATATTGTCATTCCGGGCTTGACCCGGAATCTATTAACAAATGGACCCCGTATCAAGTCCGGGGTGACAGAAATAGTTATCTCAGGATACATACTAACAATCTGTTATCGATTTTACTCTGTTCTCTCTTGCTTTCAGAGTACAAAATCAATATATCACGGTCGTTTTTAACTCCTCTTGTGATACATCATGGAACGTAATGGAGCTATGCTACGAGCAGTATTTGCATGAATAGAGCCAATGATCATATGACTTATAACAGGTTGGCAATGGTTAGTTCTACTATGATTATGCAATATCTTCATAATCATTTTACGATACAACAATGAAAATAGTCAAACAAAACAATCTCCACTTTCACCTAGTATGTTTTCATATAAATCAAAATTAGAAAATCTTCGTACACAAAATAATTATTTCTGAGCAATATCATTTCTTGCAATTATTGTTTGAATAGTAACATATATTCTTGGGAAATGAGATGTATATGCAAAAGTTGCTCTTGCACTGATGATTACTGGAATAGTATATCGAATTATTTCTGCTGCTACACATGGATTCAAAAATACTTGGGGACAAATGATATCAAAGATATTCGCAGCTCTACTAGTATTGAGTACTTGATGGGCTTATCTTGGTTCTAGTACAGGACAAGCATTCTTAACTGAATTACCATCAAAATTGATAGATTTGATTTCTATACCAAAAGCTATGGCACCAAGTGGGTCATCAAATGTAAAATTAATAAATAATCTTTGATGAACTGGATCAACAAATACAGGTACAAAAGTTACTCCAGCTCCAGTTGAAAAAGAAGTAGTTGAAAATAAAGATATAAAATGATCTGATACAGCAAAAAATAATACTACAGCTCTAACATTCGCTCAAGTAGTACCAGTTCTTGTAGACAGATTCAAATTACCAGTTCCTACTTGATCAGTAAAATTTACAAATATTGCATCAACAAGTGATGTATACAATGCTTTCAAAGCATGATATGCAGCTAGATTTTTTGGTCCAAGTATCAACCCATCGACAACAGTATCATGTAATGTGTATTTTGTAATGCTATGACTTGCTCAAAAATGGGATGTATCATATACTTCATCTACTATTTTTACCGCATATCGTGCGGCAGCTGAAAAGAAGTGACAAATCTACTGATGTGAAAATTGAAAATATGTTACTGAAGCAAATTTACCTTATTAAAATACATACCAATATGTGACTACTTGATTCAATTAAAACGCGAGTGAAAAAATGAACAGATACTATCATAGAAAAGACTGCAAAAGTTGGTAATTATATGGAAGAAAAATCTGCTACTCTGATAGAAAAAGTCCCTGGTGGACATGAGTTCAAAGAAAAAGCTGCTGTATATACTGAAAAAACAGTTGATCGAATAGGATCAGAGACAAAAGAAATGATTAAAGAATGACATGAGTTTGTTGATTCACATATGAAAAAATCTGCTGCAACTACTGAGACAAAAGTAGAAACAGTTGCTCCTGTTGTGACTGCGCCAGTAGCTACTGATTCAGTGGTTCTAGCACCAGTTGCTGAAATTGTATCACCTGTAGAAACAAAAGAATCAGTTGTTGATTCTGCTGAAAAAGTTGAACACCATACACACAAGAAAGTTGTTGAAAAAAAGGCTCATACTACGAAGAAATCTCATACAAATACGAAATAATAGTTTCTTATATATCTATTTTGATCTATGAAAAAACCCTGCATATACAGGGTTTATTTTTTTTACATATCTTGTATGACAAGGACCAGGAGTATTGATGGTAAGTGTCCCACGACGAGGTGAGAAGACAAATGCATACCAGAGGTATACATCTCCTAAACAATATAGGACTTATTCATCGGCCTGAACCTTGTCATACAAAATATACTGATATACCTGTTTAAGAGGCGACGCAAGGATCTCAAGGATCTATCGGCAGAGCCGATCAGGGGTTTGCTTTGCCAAGACATCATGCCTTGCACCCCAACACAATAGCCAATGACGAAGCTACCTTCATCTTTTTTGCCATGTATTTTTGTGCTTACAACACCTCTTAAACAGATATATCAAGAATTCATAAAGACCTCTATGCTCTTATATTACAAACTTTTTTCAATTTGTCAAAAAAAAAGGTACTATTTTTGATATACTCTGGTTATCAGATAAAATGAGGTAGAGATTGGATAGTTCTGAAAAAGTGGGTATTAAGTCAAGATGAATAGGAAATACTTGTCATCCAGGCTCTACTTGTCATCCAGACTCTACTTATCATCCAGACTCTACTTGTCATCCAGACTCTACTTGTCATCCCGGGCTTGACCCGGGATCCATCCATTAGCATACTTGAATATCATTCCATCAAGGATTGTTCTTTTCAATTAACTCTATCTTTCGCTTTCTATACCATTTTTTTAATTGTTTTTCTCTACATATTGCCACTTTAATATCAGTCGAACTTTCATAATATACTAAATATTTTATATTATATTTCTTAGTAAATCAAGATACTAAACCTTCTTTATGTTCATACACTCTTCTTTGTAAATCATTCGTTACTCAAATATATAATGTTCAATGTTTTTGATTAGCTAGTATATACACATAATATGTTTTAATCATTATTAATAATATAACTAAAATGAGAACTTACAAATCTCAATTTAGAAAACAAAGAATATTCTAAGAAAAAATGGACCCCGGATCAAGTCCGGGGTGACACAATATAAAAAACTCGGAGTGACATATGTGCAAAATATCAAATACTAACTGTTAACTGTTGACTACTGACTACTAACTGCTAACTACTAGCTACTAGCTACTAACTACTGCCCTACTATCACCTTAGCTGCCGTAATAACTTTCTTCACTCAATCTTTTTCATAGATATATCCTGGTTGGAATTCACGGATGATTTTACCTTTGAGAGATTCATCCTCTGTTGGTTCAACAGATAATGGATCATGCATTTCCATATCTGGTTCGTGTCAGATAGTTGGAATTTGTGAAATTCATAATCATGCAAGTGTCTTGACTGCATTTTCATAGGTTAATTTTACTCATGCTGCCCAAGTATTGTCTTCTAAATCGGCTGGAATATGGCTTACTGATTGACCGAGTTGATCAATAATTGGTAATAGCTTCTTCGCAAGCTCTATGAGTTGGTTTATCTTTCATTCTTTCGAATCTGATTCCATTCTTCTAATATATGAATCAAATTCTGATTTAAGCATGATATAATCGTATTGTGCTTTTTTTGCAATTTCTTCAGCGTCTTTTAACTTGCCTGTAATTCAGAATTTCTTTCAACCAATATATTCTCAGATGATACCAATTTCGCGTTGTTGAATAAGTTTGATAATAACATTTTCTCCAGACCACATACCAATCAATGATAAAGCTTTTTCTGGCGTTTCCCAGATAACTTCATGCTTCATCCCTTTTTCATCTTCTTGTAATACAAGTGGTTGAAGTTCTCAATCTACGGTTGCAGAAAATACATGAGAATGATTACAAAATCAATCTTCTCTGTATTCTAACACTGCTCACATATATGAAATATCTTTAATAGTTGCTCATACTTCCTCACGGATTTCACGAATAAATCATGGTTCAATTCACTCCATACCATTTATTCATCATCCAGGCAATGTATAAGCCTCTCATATTCATTCAGCATCATTGTAAATTTTAATCAGTGCTATTTTTCACTCGTTATTTACGATCACTCCTCTAACTGCTAATCTATATGTACATTCTTTGATTGCAGCATTACTTTCTGGTGTGCATTTTTCAGAAAAAATTTCTTTTATAAACATAGTAATTTTTAGTTATGTATTAAATCAAATAATCATTAATTTACCAAGCTCGTAATTTGTAATTCGTAATTTCATAGTTATACATAAGATTCTTCGCTTCCGCTCAGAATGACGAGACTTATTCAAATTAGTTCATAGATTGCTTCGCATATGCTCGCAATGACACTAACTCCTAGCTACTAGCTACTAACTCCTAACTACTTAATTCTCCATCCCTGCCCTAACAACTCCTCTGCTTTCTTATATTTCATTTCTTTTTCTTCTCCATTTGGTCAAACTAATACTACTATATCATTACGATTATATTGTTTTCAACTAGTCCCTAGTCCCTGATCCCTAGTCCCTGTGTGGAACACTTCCACATCATCCGTTGAAAATGCCTTCGCGAAGCGTGACGCATTAGCGTCAAATCACTGTTGAGTAGCAGTTTGTGGGTTATAGGCTGGTGCAGATACAGCAGCTTCTTGTAGTTTATCTAGCACATTTTTTTCATAATTTTCTTCTTGTAATTGAATTTTATTACTTCACATATTTGAGAAATCTGATCTCATAATTACAGCTAGAGATTCAAGTTTAATAACTTCTAAAAGAGTTTTAAATTTCTTGAATGCTTCTTGTTTATACATAATCAAAGGATCTTGTTGTGCATAACCATACAATCAAACTTTATCACGTAAATATTGCATCGCGTCGATATGATCTACCCAATATTTATCAATAGTACTAAGATATATCATACGAGCTGTAGCATCTACTACACGAATATCTCATGATTTTACCTTATTGATATAACTATTTTGAAGTTGTTCAATAATATATGTACGCAATCACTGTCATTTCATAGATCACTCGTATGGTGCAATAATTATTCCGAATTCTTGATAGATATTGTTGATAATAGTCCCCATATCAGCGTCAAGTGACTGATATTTAGCCAATAGTTCATCTATAACTCCTGGGACAAATCATTGAATTTCACGAATTGTTGGTGTGATACCATCTTGCAATGATTCTTCGTTTCGCACTTCTTGTGCTAACATTTCATCACGCTTTGAATAGATGCGTTGTCTTTGACGACTAATTACTGAATCATAATCAAACAAATGTTTTCTGATAGAGAAATTCCATCACTCCATTTGTTTTTGAGCTCTAATAATAGAGCTTGTAAACTGACTTTGAGTAAGTTCTAATTGTTCTAACTGATCTTTTGGTAGCAACATTTTTGCAACTGATTGAATTTTTTCACCTCACATTTTGCGCATAATTTCATCGTCGAGTGCTACAAAAAATACTGATGATCCAGGATCTCATTGACGACCTGAACGCCCTCTCAATTGATTATCAATACGACGAGATTCATGTTTTTCAGTACCGAGAATAAATAATCAGTAATGTAAATCTCTATATGTAACTTCTGGCTTTTCAATAGACACTGGAGCAATCATTATATCAGCAATTGGGCCGTTTACTTCTTTCTTTTTCTTTGCAGTATTGAGAGTAATTTTGAAACGACATGTATCAGTTTTTACCCATTGTCATGTTGCTTGACGAACTTGTTCATCAGTAATTCAAAATACTGTTTTCATCCCTTCAATTGTAGAATCATATTCTTCACTAGAATAGACAGTATATGAAACTCACTGAGGATCTTTCTTTGAAAATGTATCTCATTTGATAGCGCGTTCTGCTCGCTTTGCATATCATACTCATACCTTTTCATGTAATCATTTTTCTAACTTAATATCCGTTCCACGACCTGCCATATTTGTAGCTACCACTACGCTTTTGTGTCTACCAGCGCTTGCTACAATTTCAGCTTCTTGTTGATGAAATTTCGCATTCAATACATAATGTTGTATTGCAAGTTTGCGCAAAATATCAGATACATATTCAGATGTATGAATAGATGAAGTCCCAATCAAAATTGGTATACCTGCATCATGATAAAAACTAATATAATCTACTACTGCTTTCCACTTTGCATTTTGATTATAAAACACTTTGTCGTTTTGATCATAACGAATTGTTGGCTTGTTAGTAGGGATACTGAGTACTTCTAAACTATATATTTTTTCAAATTCTTCTCATTCAGTTGTTGCAGTTCCAGTCATACCACATAATTTATCATACAGTTTGAAGAAATTTTGGTATGTAATTGTAGCCATCGTTTTTGACTCTTTTTGGATGATTACTTTCTCTTTCGCTTCAATTGCTTGATGTAATCATTCAGAGTATCTACGACCAGGCATAGTACGACCAGTATGTTCATCTACGATTAATATTTCACCGTCTTGTACGATATAATCTTTGTTGTTTTGAAATACTGCCCATGCTTTGAGTGCATTTTCTATATGATGTATCTCGTCAAAACCTAGGTCTTTATACAGGTTTTCAACTCATATAATTTTTTCTAATTTTTCAATACCTATTCATGACAGTGATACATTTTTATTTTTTTCATCAATATAATAATCACCATCTTCTTCAACTATATCAGTTGGATTCATCATATCCCCAAGCAATCATTTTGAAACTTTTTTCTTATTTGTACATTGTTTCAATTGACGTACTATTGTACTATAATAAGCATATTTTTCAGTAGGTTCATCACTTGGATATGAGATAATTAATGGCGTTCTAGCTTCATCAATCAAAATTGAATCTACTTCATCAACTATTGCAAAATTCAATGGGCGTCGCAATAATTGACGCTCAGTATTTGATCTTAC
>JAYTKZ010000119.1:0-3834 GCA_043729885.1 bacterium | reverse complement strand
GTACTACTGAAATAGTAGCTGTTTCGGGGGTATTTTTCTCTGCTTTACTTGAGTTACAAGAGAAAAATAAAGTTGTAGCTGTGAAACACAGCAAAATGCAATAGATCTTTTTCATATTTCTATTTTTTTTTGGTTTATAATGTATGTGAAAGAAAACAATGCTCATATAATATATAATAAGTCTAATAAGTCAACTATTCTTTACAGAAAATTATATATCCCAAACAAAATTAATTGGGCCTCAGTTCATACTATCTACCTCCATATATCAGCCAAATATACCTGTTTTAGTTTGGATTCATTCGTTATTCAATGAAATTACTAGATCATCATATACTTTTTGTGCATCAGCAAATCATGCACTATCTGTGAAATCAAAGCGATTGCCTTTTCTATTTTCTCCATACAAGGTAAAATTTGATATAAGAAGTATTTGACCTTTTACCTCATCAAGTGTTCCTATCAACTTTCCATCTCTATGGAATACTTGTAACCTACGGATTTTGCTCACAAAGTGAGCAATTTTTTGCTGAGCTGCTGCAATATCATCTTTGTGTATTCATACATAGATAAGCAATCATTGCCCTATCTCAGCTTTATAATGTTGTTCTTTGACTTCAACCGATGCACGGTCTACTACTTGGATGAGGAAGCGCATGAGGAGTGAATAGTGAATAGGAAATAGTAAGTAGTGAATAGTAATCTTAGTTATTCAACCTTAGAATACAAAATACCTGGAGTCAAATTCACTGCAAACTCCTCTAATCAGTATACGCTCAATAAATCATTTTGTGACAGAGCATTTTTGAGATCTTCGTTACCGAGTATGTCTACAACTTTTTGTGTTGAGTCCAGTAGCATAGGTGAAGATAATATACTTAGTTGTTTAATTACATACAATAGATGTTCAATAATTTCTATTGCTTGAGGTTTTGTAGTTTCATCTTTGAAAAGTTTTCGTGGTTCAGTGCGTTGCATTAATTCATTTGCAGCTTGTACTTGTTCATATCGTGCTTTCATATATCAATTTAAATCAGTAGTGTCAAAGTATTGTTTTTTTAACTCATCGAATTTTGAATTATTATTCACGAGATCCTTCGTTTCACTCAGGATGACGGGAGTGATGGATTGCTTCGCTTCGCTCGCAATGACAGGAGAATTACTCGCAATGACATTTGTATGTAATGCTCACTTACTAATCCCATTCTTCGCAGCGATATTCGTCACCCTCGAAACTAAATTTCCCCATCATCAAATCAGATGTGAGTCAAATGTTGTTCTAAATCTATCCCATGAAAAATCTCCATCGCTACCGATAGACATGTCATTGAGAAGATAATACACTAATGCATCACGCCCAAACATTTCGACAACTTCTACAGGGTTCACTACATTACCCAAAGATTTCGACATTTTTTGATTATCTACAGTGAAAAAACCTGTAACAATTTCTTTGTTTGGTAGTTCCATTCATGCTGACATCAACATTGCAGGCCAGTAGATTGCGTGGAAACGAACAATGTCTTTTCAAAGTACGTGATATTTTTCTGATTCAGTAGACCAATATACTTCATCTCATCATTGGCACACTGTGATATAATTTAGCAATGCATCAAACCAAACGTATGTAACATGTGATTCATCAAACGGTAATGGGATACCAAATTTATTTGTTTCACGAGAGATTGAAAAATCTTCAAGTCATCCATTTGTAAATGCTATTACTTCATTATATCTATGATGTGGTTGTACAAAATCATCGTGCTCACCATAATATGCTTTGAGTTTATCTTCATATTTACTGAGTTTAAAGAACCAGTTTTTCTCTTTAATGCGATCTAGTTGAGTATTTGGATGATCTGGGCACACTAAAGTTCATTTTGTAATTCCTTCATACTCACCTGTTGCAGGTATCAAATCAGATTCCTTCTTGAATGCTTCACATCACACACAGTAGAGTCAGTGATATTCTCATTGATAGATATCACCGTTATCATAGACTTTTTGTAAAACTTTTTGCACAAATTCCTTGTGTTTTGATGAGGTAGTTCTAATAAAATCAGTATAACTTACACGAAGTGAATCCCAAATTACTTGATGCTTTCACGCATACAAGTCTAGGTATTCCATTGTATCCATCCCTTGTTCAATTGCCTTTTGTACAGATTTTTGACTATTTTCATCCACTCAAGTACTAAATTTCACATCATACCCGAGCATACGATGAAAACGAGCATATACATCCGCAATGAACGAACTGTATGCATGCCCTATATGAGGAATATCATTTGAATAATAGATAGGTGTAGTTATGAAAAACTTTTTTTTCGCTGACATCAAAATTAACTAGTAATAAACTACGATATATATACTCAGACGGTAGGATACTTGCAAGAGAGAAATTATTCCCCATTATACTGCCAAACTTCACTATTATTCTTCTTATCAACTAATGCCCAATCCTCTACAGAAAATGATAATCCTACAATTCAACTTTTAACAATTCAGTCCAATGGCGCATCAGTAAGTGACATAGCAGCATCTGAAAATGTATTATGGTGTCCTATAATGATGACATGTTTTCGTGAAGTTGGAAATGAACGAATCATAGCAATGATTGTACTATGATCTTCAGTCCATAATCATGAGTGATATTGAATAGTATGACGTTCCATTTTGAGTTCAGTCGCAATAATTTCAGCAGTCATTTTCGCGCGTCGTGCAGCGCTAGAAACAATAGCATCTACACGAGTAATTTTATCATGTATAGCATTAAAATACTCTTTTGTTTTTTTTGCACCACTTTTGACTAACATACGAGACCGGTCATCAATTTTGGGTCATTTCTCTTCTGCTTTACCGTGACGGAGGAATATTACTTGTTTCATGTTATATTATGTATAATAAAGATTAGATTTTTTTATTTCTCCCTGATAGTCATAATGTACTATGTGATCATATAGCTAAAAAATAGCATATATCATCTTTTATTATTACTTGGATAATAATTCTAATATCCCCTCATACTTCCAATTCATGTATATCATCATATCATTGTAGTTTTTTACGATAATATTTACTTTGGAAGATATTATTTTGGAAATCTTCAATTACTGTAGCAATAAATAAAACTCTTTGTTTTTGATGTTCAAAGTTCTTACATTGTTTAATGAATGTCTTTGTAAAAACAAACTGCATATAATATAATTATTTTTGATTTACTAAAAAATATTTCTGAACGAGAGTTTTCTTATTACGTTTTGTAAAAAAGGAAACTCGAAGTGATGGAGATTGGTAAATTATAGCCATAATAGATTTTATTCAAATTTACTATAATTTAAAAAGTCTGCAATCTCTTTTTTAGTACGTTTTTTTCAATCTTGATTGAGTATAATAACATCACCGCGCTGAATATCTTGTAATCACGAAGTAATTGACTGTTCCAACCATTTTTGTTCTGCTTGTTGCATAAATGATTGTCTCTCAAAATAAAGATCTAGAGCCTGATTAATAATAACAGATCTATTTTTCACATCACTTAACTTCTCCCGATTATGTTTTTTGAGTGAAATAGAAGTTTTTGCTACTGTAGTCATATAATGATAGATTACATTATAAAGTAATACTATTTTATATAAGTAATACTATTTTACAAGAGAAAATTAATAAGATTAACCCCTGGATTCTTCGCTACCACTCAGAATGACAGATAAACTTACCTACTCCAATCCTTCATAAATACCCCCATCAATTTTTCAATCTGAAACCTATTAACCAACAAAATCCCTATCTCTCTATTTTTATCTAAACTTGTATCAGAAATATTCATACTAC
>JAYTKZ010000118.1:0-8480 GCA_043729885.1 bacterium | reverse complement strand
GTACTTCAATCTGGATTAATCATTTCATTTCAAAATGTTTTTCTAATTTCTTCTCTTACATGTTGATAATTTTCGCCTTTTTTGTGAATGTTGTGTCATAGAGTATCGAAATCTATATTGTGAGCAGGTATTTTTAGTTCGTGTGCCATATCTACAAATTCTTCTCATGTATATGTTTTTCATGATCCTATTTCTCACATCATTCATATGATATATTGCTTGTTAAGCCTTATCTCCATAGCATGTTTTACCAGAAGGGTAGTATCTTGAGCAGTTTGATTTCACTGTAGTTTAATTAACATTTTTTCACCAGATGATGATACATAGGGTAAATCATCTGCATCTGATGCTTTTACTAGAACTGTTTCAATATTTGGATTTATCTTTTTATTATAATCAATTTGTGTCATTTCATCACGATAATCTGCATCGTTTCTATATGATTTGTAGATATATTTAATTCATTTTTTTTGACAGTAATCAACAAGCAATCATGTTACAAAATCAACACGAATCTTTTTTACTACTTCGGCAGGTAGGTCTAGTAGAGCATGTTCTAGTGCTGCTTTTCTTTCTACTACATGAAATTCCTGCGTTGCTTTACCGGGGTTGTGTCATATTCACACTACCAATGAATCGGCTCAATCAGTAAAATCTCCAGCCATAGCAATATGTCAGTTGTGTGGGAGGTTAAAAGATCAAGCATAGAGGCGTTTTTTTGGATCGAGCATTATTGATATGAGAAATAAACATATGTATCATATCTCTTGTTTATTTATTGCAAAGATTGATTTTGGAATGTACAATATGGTTGTATAATTGGTTGAATTATCTGGGTTATTGTGTGATTTGAACGTACAATAAGTATATTATATATTATATATAATATTATTTGTATGTCAATATGACTGTAAAGTAGTTTTTATTATATTTTAAACCCTATTTTTCTTTCTTGATTGTCAGTATTTTGTTCTACTAATTGAATAAAAAGATCGTAGAGTTCTTGTACTGCATGATTTGTACTTCATAGTGATTGTTCAATTGTTTCAATTCTTTGTTGCAGTTCAATGTGACTAGCAAATATTTCACGCATTTTGACAAAGATTCTGATTATTTGAATGTTGATTTTGATAGCAGTAGGTGAGTGGAGCACACTTGAAAGCATAGCTATTCATTGTTCGGTGAATGCGTAGGGTAATTTTCTGGCTCATCACCTACCAACCTTTGATATCGCAATTTGCGATATCAAAGAATCAGCTTCTCACCTATCAACGTTTGAAGTCACAATTTGTGACTTCAAAAACCTCTCTTCTGAACTGTAATCTCAAGGTATATGATCTGAAGTATAGCTTTCTATCTCATTTTCAGAAAGTTGAAACATAAAGTCTTGAGGGAAACGATCTGAATTTCTTTGAACAGATTGATTGAGCACTTTTGTTGGGACTCCGTATAATTTTGCTAAATCTGAGTCTAATAATACTTTTTGTCATCTAATATAACGAATATTTAACATAATTACTTCATCGGGATTGGTATATATCTTCTTTGCCATAGTGTCTTGTGAAAAATATAAATGGCGGAAGTATACAAAATAGAAAGTAAGAAATCTACTGACAAAACTAGGACAAAATAATGTCAAAAACTTGTCGAATCATACCATTGCACCAGCATGCTAAAAAACTATAGTGAAAAACATGGATTATGAAAAATTAACACCTGCACAAAAGCAGTATATGGACCTTAGAAATCAGTATCCCGATTGTATACTTTTTTTTCGTATGGGAGATTTTTATGAGACGTTTTATGATGATGCAAAAGTTGCATCAAAAGTTTTGGATTTAACGTTAACAGCAAGAGATAAACAATGAGCCAATCCAGTTCCTATGGCATGAGTACCATATCATGCAGCAGATAAGTATATCGCAAAGCTTGTTGCTCATGGATACAAAGTTGCGATTGCAGAACAGATGACAGAAGCAAAAGCATGACAAATAGTAGAACGTAAAGTAACACAAGTTGTGACACCAGCAACGTTTATTGAAGAGAGTAAAAAAGAGTTTGTATACATCGCAGCCCTTGCATATGCATGAGGTGAAAGTGAAGCATATCAATGCGCTCGATGAGATGTGACAGTGTGATCATATCGAACACATAGTTTCAAAACTCTCGAAGAAACATTACAACATATATGACGTATTCAACCGCGTGAAGTAGTAATTGATATTGATTTCCCAGAAAGTATTGCAGTGCGTGATCAACTTGCACAAAACATGTTTTGCTTGGTGAGTATGTACGATAAACCAGCTGATAGTGATGCTATGTTGCGTCATGTATTTGGTGTACAAACATTATCTAGTTTTGGAAAAGCACTTGAATCAGGGAGACAGTATGCTATGGCATTGTTGTGTAATTATTTGCAACATATTCAGCCACATTCACTACAAACAATTGTGCGTGTACAATATGACTCAAAAAATGATGATGTAATGCTGGATATGGTGACAGTGAGAAATTTAGAAATTCTTACATCGCAATATGAATGAAGTAAAAAATATGGATTATTGTGAGTGCTTGATACAACTTCAACTGCACTCGGAGCAAGACTTTTGAGAGAGGTTATCTTGCATCCAGTACAAAATATTGATACTATAAAAAATCGTCAATCACATATTGCAGACTATACTCAGCGTAGCTGAGATGCGAAGCATGTTCAAGAGGTATTACGTCAGATGGTAGATATGCCAAAGATTGTATCGACACTACTATATAAGAAGGCAGCACCAACAATTTTTTGAAAATTAAGATATGCATTGTCGCTGGTAATGTGTCATCCCGCACTTGATGCGGGATCCATAGATTCCGGGTCAAGCCCGGAATGACAAGAGGCATTAATATATAAAGAGCTTAAAAAGGTTTGACTCTCAGACGAAGTACTTTCTCAAACAAAAGAATACTACAATTTCTTAGTTTCACTCCTCAAAACTGACTGACTAAACGACGATATAGATTATATCAATGATGGGTACAATACGGAGATTGATGAGTTGAGAAAGATAGCATATCATAGCGATAGTTTGTTGTTGGAGTATCAACAAGAACTCGTACAAGCGACATGAATTGCAAATGTGAAAATCAAATATGTATCGAACCAATGATATATCTTGGAAGTCACACCAAAGGATATGGATGCATTTGAAGCTGCTAGTGTGAAGGGAGATCCGAAGCTTGAATTGATACGTCGTCAAACATTGAAGACATGACAAAGATATACGACAGTGTATTTGGATGAGTTGCAACACAAGGTACTTGCTGCACAATTTCAGTTGCGTTCTCGTGAACAATCATTGATAGAAGAGGCGAAAGAGAAATTAGTATCTATCGTAAATGCATTGTGACAATTGGCTGATGGGATAGCGTGGTTGGATATTTATACATCACATGCACTTTTTGCAAAAGAGAAAAAATATATAAAACCAGAGTTGGTTGTAGATGGAATCTTGGAAATAGTATGAGGTCGTCATCCTGTGATAGAGGAGTATTTACCACATGATCAAGATTTTATTCCAAATGATTTGAGTATTTGAATGACTCGTCATCCTGCTATACAGACTAGTCATCCCGCACTTGATGCGGGATCCATAGATTCCGGGTCAAGCCCGGAATGACAGAGTAATTCATGATTACTCCATATCATCACATGACCAAACATGTGAGGTAAATCTACATTTCTGAGACAAAATGCATTGATAGTATTGATGGCACATTGTGGATTTAGTGTACCTGCAGAAAAGGCAATGATACCATTGATTGATGGCTTGTTTGCTCGTGTATGATCGGGTGATGTAATTGCAAAAAATCAATCAACATTCATGACAGAGATGATTGAAATGGCAAATATTTTACACAATGCAACGAAGCGTTCATTTGTAATTTTGGATGAACTTGGGAGAGGAACATCGACATACGATGGTATGGCACTTGCACATGCTATCGTGCAATATATCGTCCAACACATAGGTGCAAAAACACTTTTCGCAACACACTATCATGAGTTAATAGCATTGGAACAATCACTTTCATGAGTTAAAAATTATAGTGTCTCAGTCTATGAAACAGACAAAGATGTTGTGTTTATGAAAAAGATAATTGCATGATGAGCAAGTAAATCATATGGATTAGATGTAGCGAAGTTGGCAGGTATACCGAGTGCGATAGTGGATACTGCAAGAAAGTATTTGAATTTTCATGAGAAGTCAAAAACAAGTCATCCCGCACTTGATGCGGGATCCATAGATTCCGGGTCAATCCCGGAATGACAGACTAATATACCCCTCTTCAACATGGAAGTTGACCGCGAATCTATCTGAGCTAAGACCCAACTTGATAAAATCAAAAGACTATTAGACACTCTCGACCCAAATAATATGACTCCTATGCAAGCGTTGCAGATGATTGCGAAGCTGAAAGGGGAGATTTAAATTTCTGTTTATTATAATGCAAACATCAACCTACCTGTGAAAACAAGTTGCAGTCACTATCGACCGCCCCTTAGGAAGTAAACATCCTAATCATAATTTTGAGTATGAGTTAAATTACTGATATATCCCAGATACAGTGTCTGCAGATGGTGAAGAATTGGATGCGTATGTTTTGGATATGCCATTGCCAATAGGGAGGTGTGTGTGAACATGTATTGGATATATTCATCGTACAAATGATGACGATGATAAGTTGCTTGTTGTGATGGATGATGGAAATATATTCACAAAAGAACAAATCAAAGTACTCGTTAATTTTCAGGAGAAGTGGTTTGAAAGTGAGATTGTGTTGTTATAAAAAATTATTCAATCTCTCTCAATGCAATTACTGCATCACTTTTCTTAATTTCAATACCCATTTTCTTGATTTCATTCATCCTAGATTTTACCAATATATCCTTTGGTTCTAATGTCCATGCATGATAGTAGAGGGCGTATGCTTTGCTAAATTCCTTGTTTTCGAAAAATAACTTGGCTTTGATTTTACATAGTATTACTTTCTCGTGTTTTTCTATTTTCAACTGTTTTCTTGTCGTTTGTACTGGTTCTTCGATAGCCACTTCTAGTTCAACATCAATCTCATCAATTTTTTGTCACTGTAACTCTAAAATGTGTTTCTTAACTATATCAGGTGAAAATGTTTTTCCTGTTCATTGCAACAGTGTTGATCCAAATACTTCTAATTTCAAAGGAAGTTTACAAAGTCGATATGTTGCATGCTCCTCATTTCGTGTTGCTGCAAAAGCTCCCCATGGTTTGTGAGCAAATACACCTTCTGGAAATATATTATTCTCTAACATAGCAATTATTTGCTTCTGTGTTGCAAAAGGAGTTCTAATATAATGTTCTTTTTTGAATAACGACTTTGTATAATCTTTCCCTTGATCATATCTATAATCTCCACCTAGATGTGTGATAAGTGATTTATAACTAGCAGGAACCATATATCACATATCTTTACTTTTATTAGAATTCCAATCTTCAGAAAAAAATACTCGTTTATCTGGTGGAATCATCTCATCTGTGATAATTCATTTTTTATATAGTTTTAAAAGTTGGCTTTTATCGGCTATTGCTAGTGGGGCAATGTAGTCTGTTTGATCTAATAGTGCTGTAGTATGAGCTCTCGTCACATTCTCTCATTTTCATCACAAAACTGTAAAAAAATGTCTCATCGTTTTGGGAATTGTATACGTCTGATTTTTCTCAGCTTGTATATTCCATTTCTTAGCAAAACGATGTCGCTTATCATTACTAAGAACATCGGTTGTAATTTTTTTATCTTGCCATAATTCCATGAGCTGCTCCTTTGTAGCTAATGGCAAAACTGTAGCTATTTCATTTCATTGAAGAGCAGCTACTATATACGGTGTTTGCTCTGGGACTCATAATCTTCTGGCTAATGTATTCAATGTATGTGGTAACATTCAAAGAGTTTTTCAATTATCTTCATTTCGTTTTTTTGCAAATGGTGGATAATTCTTTGGAGTAATCATGGCGCTTGGAATCATATAGTCATCTTCATCAGAATTTTTCTTTTGTGCTCGTGATATAATTTCTTCTTTTGTAGCTATTTTTTCTGGAACAAATTCAGTATTAGTTAATAATGATTCTAGCCAATCAATACCGGTATTTGGATTACGTTGATAGCGATACAATGCTGTATGCAAACCATGAATCGATCCAGGAACTTCAAAATCATATGTTTCACTATCATTGATTTGTGTCGCTCGTTGATTATATTTTGATCAAAGGTTTTCTTTTGTCAGAATTCATGTTGCCCATAGATCCTGCAATTGTTGTTTCGTAGCTATTGGCTTTGGTACAAATTTTTCATATTGCAAAAGAGATCTTGCATATTTCAAAGAGCTTGAGAATTCTGTATCTCATCAAAGCAGTCATATAAGTCCCGTAAGAGAAGTAGGTAATATAAACTTTTCTATACCAAATTTTGCATTCCAATTTCTCGCAAACACTGTCCAACGTTGTGGTGTAATATCTGATATATGAATCAATCATTGTTCAAACATATCACGAATATCACTTGCTGATGCTTCTTTGTAATCTAGTTCTGATTCAATCTTTTCTATTTCATGCATCAACGTTAAAATATCTAGTGTGTGAGACTCGCTATCCACATTTATTACTCATTCTTCTAGTAGCGTAAATGGTTTTGAGTCTGTTTTTCATTGCTGTTGTTTTCTTGTTTCAACCTTGCGATATAAATCTGTAATACGTGTGAAGTTAGCATATCATCAGACATAATCCCAATATGTAATATGATCTCATCTCATTCATCTTCCCAATACTTGCATATATTGTTTTCGTGATCTTATATTTCTCCAGAGTACAATATTTTCAACTGCTGGCATATCTATTGACTCTATAAGCATATCTACTGTTGTCAAAACATCTATTTCTTTGTCAGCAAACATATCAAAAGACCCAATTTCATCGCACTTAGAATGATATGACATTACTTTCTTGTTTTTTGGCAATTTTTGTGCAAATATATTTCTTACTTTATCTGCCTCTTTTGTATTTCAACATACTATCAATGTCTGTCAGATATTTTCTCAAACTCTATCCAAAAAGTCATCAACCATACTCCATTCATCAGGGAATTGTGCAAGATGAGAGTTGAGTATTCTTTTGAGTTCAAGGATCTGCTTATATTTTTCTACAGGATTCATAATAGAGCTAATATCTCAAACCATTTGTTGCAATGCTGCAATATCTTTTTGCTTAATAGACTGAGAAGCAACTATATGATATGTAACTTCTGGTGCCCAAGGACTTGCTAAATATTCATAGAGTGGATATGAGAAAACTGGACTTCATGTGATATCCAAAAGTGCTCCATCTGCTGTCGCAGTATCAGTTAATACCCATGGGTAGTACGTTGTACCATTTATTGCTGTAGGTTGATAATATTTTTCAAATGTAGCATAAAATGTCTCTGCAGGGAGATGATGTCACTCTGCAATCAAGATAATATTAAACTCTTTTCAGATATCTTTTTCTCCAGCAGTTTGGAATGTTGAAAAAGTAATAGTATCATTGTCAGCAAGTGGAGTAGTTATAATTGCGTCAGCACCCTCATCAATTTCTACTCTTGAGTGAAACTCATATGTAGATAAACTATCACGAAACTCTGGTGTAAAAATCGGTGGGACAGTCATATCACCACGACTATATCCATCCACCAAAGCTCCTCTTGTTTGACGTAATGTCCCAATTCTATCACTAAGTACGAGTATACGCAATGGTATATTTTTCTGTGTCATACTACTTATACGTCCTCTTAATTGAAAAATCTTGTTGATTGTTTCTCATACCATCAATGATTTCCCAGATCATGTAGCTGCATGGAGGAGTGCCGCTGTTTCTACTTTTTTTGCTTCTGTGATTTTTTCTTGACGAACTGTTTTGAGAAAATGTTTGTAGAGGAGTCCTATTCATTCAGTCTGATATGGGCGTTCTGAAAAGTAATTTTTTACTTTTGTAATATGTGTTTCTTCACTATTCTTTGGGAGACTATTTCTATACTTTTGTATTCTCTCTTTTACATACTTTTTAATCCATTCATGAAAATCATTTCCTTCTCATAATCATTTCCCAAGTATTTCAACAATATCTTTTTGTGCAATATCAACTAGTTTCTGTCTTTTTTCTCCATTTTTTTCATAAATACTTAATGTTTTATGTAAACTATCTTGTATTGCAGAAATAAAAAAATCTTTATCTCATTTATTGAGTTGCGAAAAAGAGTGCATTAACTGATTAATCCTATAACCTGGTTTTGCCATGAGAATAAGGAAATTATATTGCAACATTATAATATATCTATCATAAATGTCAATATAGGCTTGTCACAATTAAATTGACTATCATCGTATAAAAACTATCAAGAATATATTATTTATTATTATATTTCTTTTT
>JAYTKZ010000117.1:0-2918 GCA_043729885.1 bacterium | reverse complement strand
TAGCTGATTTGCAGGTGTTGGAATATGAATTGCTAGAATACTTGGGATTTGGCGCAAAAGAATCTATGCCTACGAAATCATATACTGAGGTAGCAGATTTTTATGGAACAAAAGAGTTAACGAGCGTTGAAGAGTTAAAGATGGATACAGATTTCTGACACACATTACTGCTGACGCATTTCCCGCAATATACGAGTCCGTTTTGGAATATGAAAAAGAATGGTGATGTGGCGAATAAGATAGATGTGATTATGCATGGAATGGAAACTATTTGATCAGCAGAGAGAAGTACTAACCCAGCAGAGATGAGAGAGTTATTTCATACAATTAGCGATGGGTGATATGCACAGATTATATATGATTTATTTGGCAAAGAGCGTGTAGAAGAAGAGTTGGAGAAATTTCTGGCATACGAGTTCTTCCCAAGATTTGGTGGAGGAATAGGAGTTTCGAGATTGATTAGGGCAATGAAGTTGCAAGGGGTAATCTAATTATGCTAGCTTCATATAAATGGAATATCAGATTGCTCAAACGATTGCACTTACTACAGTTCCCCAAAGAATATCAGGGATGACCATTGCTACAGGTCGAGATTTTAGTGTGGCTCGATTTGTAAGATCATATGTCATATAGCATGTGAATCCAAGTGCTGCTCCATATCCTACCGCATATCGTAATCATAGATTTCTTGCAGGATAGACAGCGAAGAATATCAATGCTACTGTATAAAGTATATAGAATGCCAATGCTGGTCACATCAATATCGGTTGTCTCATAAGTGTTCAAAATCGCTTTTGGATATGTCATTGCATAATGATTCAAAGCCAAAGATAGTCTAGTGCTATGAGACTTATGCATGAAACGAGATAACTGATGATGAGTGCCTGCATTTTTTTAGATTATGAAATAACTCATTTGATATATGTATATATTGTAGATAGTCAAGCCACTAGTTAATTTGATATAGTCTTTCCTTGAAATGTCAATACTTATCGTTATACTGAGAACCTAAAACAAATATTTTATGAGTGAAATCAAAAAACTAGATATACAACCAGGGATGTCTTTTTATCAGAAGCATCAAAAGTTGTATTACATGATTACTGATATTAATAAATCGGTAATAACATTAAAAAAAATTCATGATACCCAAGGAGTAGTAACTAAATCTGTCTCTGAATTGCAAGAATTACTTCAAAATGAGCAATGGACACAAGTTAGTTATGAAGAATGTATTTCTTTGCCTGATATTAAAGCCAAGAATATGAAAGCAAAGATTCTAACACAAGAAAGTAAAATTTCTGATCTTAAAAAATTAGAAAATTACTATCATGAATTGAAGAAACTAGGTGAAGGATACAACAGAAATAAATTAAGAGAACGAAAATAAAAAACTATGGAAAAAAATGAAATAAAGGTTGGCTTGCCAATTAATATCACAAGTATGGAAGGATTCTTCGTAATATCTGAGGTAGATGGTGATAAAGCTACTTTATACAGTATTACAAATGGTACTGAGGATAAAAGATATGTTGATGATATTGAGTTTGCAGTTAACTCTGCTACCCGCTCCATGAATATAATTCCTCTCAATACAATATCTGATAATATTGATGAAACTATTCTTCTTGTGGCTGATGAAATTAAGAAACTTGAAGAGAGTATTCTACTTCATAGGGAAAGAATAAAAAAGCTCAATGGGCTTAAGGAAAACTGCGAAGAGTATTATACTCTTGATGAATTAGAATAATAATTTGTTTACATACTACCGCGCTGTTTACAGCCGGTTTTTTTTGATATTATTTACAATTTACCGTCATTCTGAGCAACGCGAAGAATCTCGTGATAAATTATTGTTTGACGAGATCATTAGTTACACTTAAGATGACAAACTCTCCTTAGTATAACAGCTAAGATTTTTTTCCTAGTTTATTCTTTGTTTGTCTAATCTAAAAATATATACTCCACTCATGAATCAGTTTAAAAAACAACAAGTAATATTATTTTGAATTTGTATCTTTCTTCTAGGTATAGGAGCATATTTTGCTGCAAAGTATTGAGTATTTAATATCCAAAGTACATCACAGTCATTTGCTAAAACATCATTGGAATCAAAGCGATGATTGCCCGAATGAGCTTTACAAGATATTAAATGAAATATTTATATTTGACCATATCGTGATTTACGAAAACAGTGGTATGAGTTTTTGTGATATCCAAAGACGCTACAATTTTGGTTATATAATTTCACATTTGATGATACAAAAAGATTTTTTCATGAGCTAGGTGTTAATGGGACAAAGATTCAATGAATTGTTGAGTCTGCTCAGTATTCTTCTAAAGATAATCAATTCCAGCAACTCCTTGAATGATTTCGTGATAATAAAAATATTGTAATTATTCCAGATGATCGCTTGGGTATCACATATCAACATGCAAAGACATTTGTGACCGAAGACAAATTTATTATGCAGACAGCGAATATTACCTATAGTTCATTTAATAAAAACAGAGAAATATTTGTTTTTGGAACCGATACATGAGTAGTAGCATCGTTGCATCAATTATTTTACAATGATTGGATGAGTCAACCGACAAAGATGGATGCTTTGCATCCAAACCTGGTGGTATGTCCATTCAATTGTAGAAAGCGTATTGAGGCACTGTTGAATCATGCGCAGTCATCAATAGTAATGTACCAACAATATATTGCAGACAATGATATTCAAAAAATTCTTCGCGCTAAAAAAAATGATGGAGTTGATATAAAATTAATCCTTGGTAAATTTGATGATAAGAAGAAAGCAAATGATACTGATCAACAATTTTATGATGCAATGTCTGGTAGTGTAAAGTTTCAATCATCTCCATATGTCCATGCAAAAGCAATTTTGGTAGATGGACAGTTTCTTTTAGTG
>JAYTKZ010000116.1:0-4691 GCA_043729885.1 bacterium | reverse complement strand
ACCTTCGCCTTTGGCTCAGAGATTCTTCGCTGACGCTCAGAATGACTCAGAGAATTTACATTGATGAAATAGTGTTAAGCTAGGAGATTTTGTGAAAGTGAAAATAACGAGTACTGAGAGTTTAAAAATATTTGGTGAGTTAGTTTTATAATATATTCTATCATATGTGATTCTCGTGTAAACCTACAACATTACAGGATGCAAAAATTATTCAACCACAAGTATTTGGTGATGAAAGATGATTTTTCTTAGAATCATATAAGTATGATGCGTTTGTTAAAGCTGGTATTGCAGATGTTTTCATACAAGATAATCACAGTATGTCTATGAAATGAGTATTGAGATGACTTCATATGCAAACCCAAAATACTCAGTCAAAACTTATTAGAGTAGTTGCATGAAGTATTTATGATGTGATAGTAGATACAAGAAAAGATTCATCAACATACGGGAAACGAGAGTGATTTGAAATTTCTGCAAAGAACAACACCATGCTTTATATACCAAAATGATTTGCTCATTGATTTTTATCATTGGAAGATAATACACAATTCTTGTATAAATGTGATGCAGAGTATGATTCTCAGCATGAATTAGTGATTGCATATGACGATCCTCAGTTGGCTATAGATTGGAATAAATACAAGGATTCTTTGGGAATAGACGAGTTTATAGTATCAAAAAAAGATAGTGAGCAAAAGATATTATTGAAAGATTTTTAATTAAAGAATGCCTCTGAACAAGGCTTTTTTGACTACTTGCAGAAAAAAAATCTCTCTGAACGAGAGTTTTCTGATTGTATTTTTGCAAATAAGAAAACTCGAAGTGAGGAAGATTGATAAATTATAGTCATAATAGATCTTTTTCAAATTTCCTATAATTTTAAAAAAAGCCTCAGGTAATATACCTGAGACAAATAACTTTATTTGTAGTTTCCATGTATCAACCAGCTAATCTACATAACTCTTTGTTAGATGCATACCATACGTAAACACCTAGAGTAGTAGATTTGTTTTTGGTGATAAATGTTGCAAAATCATTTGAATTATCGATGATTTTACTTTTTTTGCTTTTGTGCTCTATTGCAACAATAACTGCATAGTTTTGATAAGCTTCATCATAAAGCTTTTCTGCGTCCTGATAATCAATGATGTGATTTACAGGCATAGTAACAAATCCAGCATTTTTTAACTCATGAAGAATGGATTGATGTTTTTCATCAGACATTCCAATGAATACTCTTGCTACTATATTTTTTGCAAGCACTATTGAGTCAACTCTTTTTTCAAATGGCATAATAAGTGATTTTTTTTTGTTAGTGGTTTAATTTCTATAATTCTCCACATAATATAGATCATGTAATGCATTATACTTGGAACTCACATTGTTCCCTGCCATATATGGAGTTAAATTGTGAATACCATCAAGGATAGTATTTTTTACTTTGTCTTCTTCCACATTCTTTAGGCAGGTTTCAACAGCTAAGAATATTTCATCAGACTGTTCTTGAGTTACCGGTCTTTCACCTTTTGTTGATTCATTCCCCTTTATATTGAGGGAGGCGAAAAACTCTTGCCAAGGCCTTTGAGATTCATTCTGCTCAATACCGATGATGATGTTTTTAATGAATTTTTCCATAATGTTTTTGTTTTTTGTCCGTGTAGTATATTGGTTAAAGGGTAGATTACAAGAGATATTGACAAATGTTAATATATAGTTATATTTGCAATATTAAAACAAATATCATGACAAACGAAGAAAAATACAATAAGGCATATGGTGAGATGGAGATGTTGCAAGCTTCAGCAGGTAAACTTGTTGAAGTAGTAGCTTCAAAAAAAGGTGAAGTATATACTACTACCGGAATATTGGAGTTTGTGACACCATTTGGAGGTATATCAATCCAAGAAACGATTAGTGCAAGCACATTTATAGTCTTTATAGGTGTTGAGAGATTAATCCTTTCAATCACTGAAACTGACTCCAATAAAGTATTGTATGAAAATCCAAACGCAGTATGGACTGAAACAGATTGGGATAGCTACCAAGTGCATACAAATATGCTCAGAGAAGAAAAATACGGAACGACTGATCACAATATAAAGCCGTAATTACATTGTAATACATTATTTTCGTGCGGTTATATACCGTACGATTTTTTTATATTAAAATCATATTTAGTGAGTTGTAATAGGGAATCGAAAATGTACAATGTATAGAGTAAATATATGACATGTCATCTCGAGCGAAGTCGAGAGATCTTTTAAAAAGATTTCTTCATTCTGCTTCGCTTCAGTCGAAATGACATACTTATCCATAATTAATATTCATGTCTCGCTTATCCGAAGATATACTAGCAAATGTAGATATAGTTGATGTAGTTTCTCGTTTCGTACAACTCAAAAGAGTAGGCCGTAATTTTGTTGGGCTTTCACCGTTTCGTAATGAAAAAACACCATCATTTACAGTGTCACCAGAAAAACAAATTTTCAAATGTTTCTCGACATGAATATGATGAAATGTGATTAAATTTATCATGGAGATGGAAAGAGTTGATTACCGAGATGCAGCACAAGTACTAGCGAAAGACGCATGATTGGATCTCAAAGAGTATCAAACAAAACAATCTAATCCAGAGAAATGGGAAAAAGAATGATCAGAAAAAGAAAAATATAAGTTGATGTTGCGTGTTGCACATCAGTATTTTATAGATGAATTATCGAAGTCGCCGTCATCGTTGCAATACTTGCATGAAAAAAGACAATTATCTGATGAAATTATTCGTACATGGGGTATATGATATGCACCAGATACAGGTTTTTGATTACCAAAACTATTGCTTTTAAAATGATTTACAGAGCAAGATTGTATAGCGATTTGAATTGCAAAAAAATGACAATCATGAGATCTCTATGGGTTTTATCGTAATCGTATTGTATTCCCAATATATGATCATTTATGAACACTCGTATGATTTTGAGCTCGTGCAATTAATCCAGAAGATAATCCAAAATACTTGAATTCTAGTGATTCACCATTGTATGATAAATCTAAAATATTATATGGATTAGAACAAGCTAAATCACATTTAAAAGAACATAACTCGCTGATAGTTGTTGAATGATATATGGATGTTATTTGATTTGCTCGTTTGTGATTGCCAATTGCAGTAGGAACATGTGGGACATCACTGACGCCAAATCATATGAAATTATTGAAGCGTTATACACCAAATATATATTTCCTTTTTGACAATGACCCAGCTGGAGTAGCTGCTGCACAACGCGCATTGAAGATTGCATACCAAAATGATACTTACCCAAAAATAATTACATTGCCTGATTGATTCAAAGATATTGATGAACGAGCTAATACAAAACCAAGTGAAGAAGCTATAAAATGAATTTTTGACACTGCAGTAGATGGTTTTTTGTGATCTATGGATGTGATGTTAGCATGATATAATATGCAGAATCCAGTTGATAGAAAGCGTTTTTTGCAATCTATGTTTGAAGTACTTTTGTATGTACAAGATTTTTCAATTCTCTCTTGGTATTTAGAATCGATTTCGAAAAAAATCAGTATGTCATATGATATTATCTTTTCTCAATTCAAAACATTTACAAAATCACAAACAGTCGTAGTTGCAAATATTCGCAAGGAACAAGAAGTATCTCAAAAAGTAAGTAAAGAATCTGATGTGACTTTATTCCAATGTTTTTTCTATAATACTTTTTTACAGGACCATAACATCCATGATGCAAAATTGGACGAGATAATGATGTTGGTAGTTGAAGTAGCATGAGTTATTAATGATGATACTTTATTGCAAATAGTTAGTTGAGAAGTGGTAGATACAGATAGTTTACTACAAGCACAACTATGGCGAGACAAACATTGGTGAGATATTACTCCTGAGAAAAAGCTCCCAGATATAGCACATCACTGTCATAAATACCTGCATAATGCTATGAAAATGATTATTAAGATGCAATCACTTTCTCCACAAGAAAAACAGGATTTGATGAAGAGGATTCAGGGGAAATAAATAATCTCTCTGAACGATAGTTTTCTGATTGCATTTTTGCAAAGAAGAAAAAGCGAAGTGAGGAAGATTAAAATATTATAGCCAAAATAGCTTTTTTCAAATTTCCAATAATCTAAAAAAATCTGCCATATATAATGACAGACCATACTCACTATTCATTCATTAATAATACTTTACATGCAATTCTTGCCTATTACTCATTAACACTACCAGTCAAACAAGTCTTTGCGAAGAAGCCAGTATAGAATGCACCTATAGCTGTTGCTATTGTTACGATTATTTTCAAGATCACATTAATCTTGATAAACCATATTCCGACAGCTGCACAAAGGCATAATATGCATGCAAATAATAGTACTCCTCCCAAAACTTTGGGAGCAGTTGATTTGGGACTACTCATATAATTGTTTTTATGTGAAATAATATTATATATAATTAAATACTTATGTCAATATAATATTGACAATATATATTCATCTTAAAAATGACTATATGGTATTGTCACTATTATTAACTATTAGTATCTCTAGCATCTTAAAGGCGCTCGGTTGGATTGCTTTTGCCAAATGTTGCTTTATTGTACTACAAACTATTGCTATGTATGGTTTTGTAGCTGTCAGTGGCAAGAATCCTATAAAAAGGA
>JAYTKZ010000115.1:0-6650 GCA_043729885.1 bacterium | reverse complement strand
ATAGTGATATCTTTGGATCAAGTTGTGTCTCGTAAGAGTAGATAGAGACTGGACTTTCAGCTTTGAGGATATCGCATCAAAATTTTTCAGTAATTCATTTTTTCTCCAACACACTACACAATATTTTTGCTCTTGAAAGAATTGTTTGTTGATTTTGTTCTTTGTATGGATTGATTCACAGTTGTCATAGTGCAAAGATGTACGATAATTCACTGTCTGATAGATATTCACATCACTTGTGAAAGTATATATCACAAGCTGCATTTCGTCATTGTATGCCATGAGAAAATGGAATACTATTTGTATACGCTGTTACGATTTCTTTTTTTGAATAATGGAATTGGAGATTGATTGCATATCGATACTCATACAATTTACGCGTGATTGATCTGGAGAATTGTTCGTCTGTTAATTTTATTAACTGCTGATCAATAGTGGATCATCATTGGGTATTATTTTTAATAATTGTTTGATATCACGCTCTGATAGTCGCCAAGAGATCAACTCCTGGATGTCACCAAAAGCGCTTATCTTCGACCGTAATTATCGCATCAACGATGCGATTTGGGATGATGGCATATGTAGTGTATCATTTTGTTTTCTTTGTGTCTCATCATCATATACTAATCGAAAATCTCATCAATGCCATCATCCCAAAAAATGCTATCACGAGTAGGATAGCTATTCATCGGAGTAGTAGTTTTTTGTGATGGTGTATTTTCATAATGGTGCTACGCACAGGGACTAGGGATTAGTGATTAGGGACTAGTGAATGGATCCCGGGTCAAGCCCGGGATGACAGTGAGGTCTGGTGTGTATTGTCATTTCGAGCGAAACAAAGTGAAGTCGAGAAATCCCTAGTAGTACTTTGTATGGTTAGAGATATCTCCACTCACTTCGTTCGGTCGATATGACCTGCTAATGTAATCTACTCGCTATGCTCGGTCGATATGACCGACTAAAATTACTTATTCAAAATAACTTTTCTTCCATTAACTTTTCATCTATACATTTCTGCTACACTCATTGGCATGATTGTAGTTGAACCATTGTATGCTTTAATAACTGAGATGCTAACATCACATGTTGTAGGTGGGAGTCTGTCGTAGTAGAGGAAGAGTCTATCGTATTTTGTTTCCCAATGTGTTGGCATACAATTTCAGTCTGACATATCAAATGGTAATACATTCATTTCCCATGGATTCACCATAGTAGTTTGATTCATAGATGCAATTGTATCTACGAGTTTGAATGTTGCTGGGAGATAGATACTTACTGCAACTTGTTCTCATGCTAGTGTTGTTGTCCATGATCAAATCATAGTTGTAACTTCACCAATTGCTGCATTTGGATTAGCAATACTATAATTCATTTGTGTTACATGTTGATCTGCTCCGAGTTGGTCGTTGAGAGTTTTTGGCATATATGATACTGTCGCATCAGCAATTAACGGACTATCACAATTCCAATCTACACCAAGATTTTGTGAAGTTTCTTTTTCGATAATCGTACTTACTTGATCACGTTTCACAGTAACTGTTTGTGTCTTGTCTCAAATTTTCACACTACATGTTACAGTATCTTTTGTTGGTCGATTAGTATTGTTGATTGCAGTAATAGCTTTGAGTGCTTGAATATTACTAATAGTTGTTCATCGATTTCATTGTTTGTTTCTTGATCACAATAGATTTTGCATTGCCTTCATGCGATCATCTGTAGTACTACTTGGATCTTTGAATGTAGCATCCATCTTGAGAGCGTATGCACTGATTTGATTGATGAATACTGATATTGTAGTTCGATCTTGATTTGTTGGTATAGTTGCAAATTGTTTCCACTTATTCATATCTCATGAATTATTTTGGTATGCTGCTATTGTGTAGCGAAGGAGTCATCCATATTGAACCTTGAGTGGATTCATTGCATTGAGTTCATTTTTCTCACTGCTATTGAGTGCAATTCCTGCTGCGGCTTTTTGTGACAGATACCAGAGGAATGCAGTGTCTGATGTTTTGCGATAATTCCATAGATATGCTTCAACTTTTGTGATAGCACTTTTTACTTGGTCAGGTGTTGTCGACATATCTTTGAGTGCGTGTAATGAACTATACACATATGTTGATAATACATATTTTCATGTGCTGTTTGGAGTATCTATTCCATCCCATCGTCCAAATGATCAATCTGATTGTTGACGATTCAAAATTTGTGAAAGTGAATTATTTATATTTGCTTTGATATCTTGTACTCAGTTATCTGTAACTATTTTATCTCATTGAAGAAGTTTGCTTGTGAATCATCATTTTTGTTGCATGTCGTATGCTACTTTTACTGCGTATGCATTGCTGAGTAATTGTTCAGTGCATCCATATGGATAGAAGATTGCATTTGATATGATTGGATCAATGAGGTTAGTTGGCAATGTACTCAATGACAATGACAATGTGCTTCAGAAGTTTTCAGGAATTGTGAATGTATGTTGTCATGCAGTATTGATTACTCATACACTGTCTTTCATTGTCAATCATTCGCTACGAATTGGTATTGTGTAGACTACTCAATCTTTATTTCAATCATACTCTCCAGAGATTTCTAATTTTATAAATGTACTTGCGCTTCGTGATCATGGAACCTCAACTGGGATGATAACTTTTGTATTCGCATCAGCTTTGAAATTTCATAGATCAATTGTGTCTCATATATCATTTGTTATTTTTGCGGCTCCGAGTATTTTCTTTCCTTCCTTGAATGCTTTTGGTGATACAATTACTTTCACTGGTACATCTATTTTATCACCAAGTGTAAAGAATTGTGGAGGATTTGGTTCGATTACTACATCTTTTGATGAGATGAATGATTTTCTTGTAGTGCCGAGTCTTGTATCTTTTGTGATACCTATTACATCGATTACCCAAGTAGTAAGGTTATCTGGTAGAGTAAATGATAATTCTAACTTACCGTCTTTTGTTACTTCTCATCATCTCCGAAATGCTGTATCTTCTAGGTCATCTCTAATCATACTAAACATTGCGCTTCATCCATTTCATCATCCTCATTTGCTACCATTGTTTGCAAATGCTTTGAGTGATTGATAGAGGAGTTTCATATTTGTATAGTTGAACACACTTGTTCCCATCTTGTTGAAGAAGTATGGAATTGGATCTTTGATTACATCATACAAGTTGAGGAGTGCTTGGTCAATTACTCATACAGACAATCTTGTATCTACTGGATTTCATTTACTATCAGTTACTGAAAACGTCATCTTCACAGTGTCTCATGGTTTGTATGATTCTTTATCTGTTTTTACATCGATGTTGAGTTGGTGCATTGCAGTGCTGATCTCTGCTTGTCCATATCATACATAAAATCTTGGCTCTTTTCTCGCTCATTGTGATTTATCTGTACCTACAAGTTGCATTACATTTACTACGATATTTGGTGCATATCATTTTTTAGCAGTCAATGAAAGTTGTGATCAATCCAGTGTTGTTTCAATTGTATCTATAATACGATCTCATCTTTCTACTGTCATGATGACATGAGCTCATTTTTGATATGGGAGTATGTCTACAGGAATTTTTTCTCATTCTTCATATGTCTTTTTTGGAATTGATACAGTGAGTGCGTAATTGTTTGGAAGTGCTCACATCAATCCATCCTCGCTATCATTTGCTTTGTAGTATTCAATTTGTTTTTGTACTTCTCCTATGATTGTATCTTTGTTATCAGTTGCAAATACACGGATTAAGTAGCTTCCTGCCTTGTCTATAAAGGTCGTTTTGATTGTGAAGTTCTTATCAGTCGATAAATCACCTTCAGTTACTTTTTTATAATTAGTTCCATTGAGATAGTATGTATTTCCATCTACTCATTGTTGCGTTTCTTGTTGATCATAACTTCGATAGTATACTTCGTATTTTACTTTTGCTATATTTCATTTTTCTCATCCAATTTCTCCATCAATAGTATTTTTCTTTGGATCTTTTGATCCGTCATCATAGAACCGATCATACGGTTGTCCACTAAGTCATAATTTCACATCTGGTTTGAAGTCTATATATTTTGTGAAGAATTGTACTTCATCTGATTTCGTATCTCTGATAATGACATCAGCTTTAAGAGTGTATTGATATCATTTTTGTTGGAGGAGATCTTTTGAGAATAATGTTTTAGTGATACTAGATCACTGATTGTATACTGCAAATGATGCACCAGTAGATATTGTATCATTGAATACAAAATTATAGTAGTATGCATCTTGATTCCACCATCGACAATATGCACATGAATCTTTTCATGCTACTGACCAAATTATTTTTGCATCGTATCATTCTACTGCTTGTCCAAAGAAATATTGTGGTTTAACAACTAAGTTGATATTGTTATCCACTGTTTCATATGTCATATCAGCAAAGAATGTTGGTTTTTGATACTCTTTAATTTTTATATTATGAGAGTATTCTACATTGTTGCTTTTTGAATATGTATAAGTAATAATTCCATCTCATAGTTTCAATGCAGTTGGAATTGGGGCTGATCATTTGAATCAACCAAACTCATCCAATGGGATTCATGCTTTATTATATATTGGATTTCATTGTACATCAGATATATTTACTGTTACAGTTCATCACTTAAGATAATTGATGTTATCAAATGTTTTGAGGTCTCTTACAAATCATGCAAAGTAGATTGTTTCTCAAGCTTTGTATAATCATCTATCACTGTATCCATAAATTTTTGTTGTTTGAGAATCTCATCGAAAGTTGATATTAGAATTGTTTGTTACTACATCAGCTGGATTCAAAAAGCTATTAATATTCAGTGAATTTCATTTTCCTGGTCGATAGTCACTGTATCACAAAGCATGTGCAATAATAAATGCATCACTATCACTTGTAGAAAGTTTTACTATGAGTGGTCTAGTATCTATATCTCAATTTTTATCTTTTGGAAGTTCAATAATAGTTGGTCATTTCTTTGACGTTCCATTTGCTATATTTTTTCCATCGTAATTTGAAACACTGATTGCTGCATCAACTACAGCTGTATTGTCTTTAAAGTTAAATCATCGCACATACAATTTCTTTTCGCTTATCTTAGCCCATATTCCAATATCCGATTTCACAAAAAGTTGTTCTGAATTTCATTCACCATTTTGTGCTGAGTTTGGAATTGAAACTTTGAACGCTGTATTTGCTGGAAAATCTTTTGGTAGAGGAAGAGCAGTTCTATACGCTTTCCAGTAAACAAAATCTTTTGTAGTTACTTGCTGCGTATATTTTTTTCATGCACACGAGAAGAGTTGGTTTTCTAATCAACCTCATTGATCTGTATTTTCTATTTTATTCTTGAATGTACATGTTTGGAATTCTACAGGGAAGTTACCAATGTTTTCATGTTGAATTAATACATCTTGAAATGATCAATCACTTGGGAGTATATTTATTGAGTTGTTCGATAAAACATGCTTTACAACTGCTTTTGGATTGATCTCACTAATATATAATGCAAGTGGTACTGTAGCCGTTTGTCCAAAGATATTCTTAATTACTATATCTCATGCATATTTTTTCTTAGGTTGAATTTTATATGAAAATTGTTTTCACCATTGCATAGTATATCATCACTTTCCTAATACTTTTTCTAGTCATTGATCTACACTATCGATGATTATCTCATATGGGGTATCTACAATCATAGTATATAATTCATATTCACTAGATGTATCTTTGAATGTTGGTTTAAATGTTAAGTTAGTTTGTAATGGTAGAAGCTTAGTATGCGATCTTGAAACAATAAGTATTCACTGCTTATTAGCTTTTGATGTAGTGAATGTATACTCTCATTTTTCATTAGGTTCAATTTGTGAATAGGATTTTAATATTCAATTATTTTCTAATGCTAGTTTTACTCCATTAATTGTTCAAGCATTTAATTTTGCAGTAATCTCTGTGTTAAATTTTGCTAATACATCAGATCATCAATTCTGTTGATCATCTATATCAACTTGATACACAATAGGTTTTGAAGTTGATGCGCTATACATTGATTGGTAGATGAGCTCAGTTTGCTTAGGTACTGCTATATTTCATTGATATGTATTTATACTATATTCTTCTTTATCATGTTTATATGTTAATGCTGCATTATCAATATCGCTATTCCATGTAATTCAGAAAATTGTATATTGATTTCTTGGAATCATATATATTCATTCAGAAAACCAGTTATCGCTATCTTCTACAATATAATTTTTATCATTTGTAGATTTAAAAAGAAGAAATGTTCTTTTATTGTCAGTGTTTGTTATATTTGCATAAATTAATAAATCTTCTCATGAAGTTACTACATCCATATTGTATCATAGTATATGATCTTTGAGCTTTGCTCAGTTAGTAATCACAAGAGTATCTCATTGTACAAATACAGAAGCTTGTTTTACAAGTAACTCACTGAGATTTGATTGTTGTACTGGATTTACCATCCATTTGATAATACTATCACTAGCATCTTCTTTTTTCATTCCTTTTGGCAAGAAAATTGTCTGTTGTCATTCGTCTCTAAGATATGCAGTCAGTGCTAGTTTATTTGACCCATAGACTGCTGATGGGGCTTTGTCTGCATCAATCGTCGCATCGAGTGGT
>JAYTKZ010000114.1:0-16726 GCA_043729885.1 bacterium | reverse complement strand
TATTTGTAACGTGATATAGTTTATATTCTCTTAATAAAAAATTTACAACATGAAAATAGATTATGAAAAATATCGAGATAATAAGTCATCTCATGCATACCATCCATCTGTAAGATTAAGAAATAATTTTACTATACATACATTGAAAAACCTTTCATTTGAGACACTATTAGATGTGTGATGTGGAGATTGATATCTGTTATCACAGATACAACTTCATTTCCCAAATAGCCATCTCACATGATTTGATTACTCACAAAAAGTAATTGAAAAAGATCAACATCAGTATAAAGATATTTCATTTGAGGCTCATGATTTATGAATAAAACTTCATACAAGTAGTACATTTGATGTAGTAGTATGTAGTGAAGTTATTGAGCATATACAAGATTGGCATATGGTGATAGAAAACCTTGTGTCAGTTACAAAACCAGGGTGATATATTATTTTGACAACGCAAGCAGGGCATAGATATCCATCAGATATCGAAAATGGTCATGTAAAACACTTTTTGTTATCAGAACTTGATGGGGGATTTATAGCAAAATGATGTACCGTGAAATTCTCATATAGAAAATGATATCCATTTTATGATTTGCAAAAATATGTACATAGTAAAATGCTAAAAGCAGCTACAAATATACAAGAATGAGAATTAACTCCATTGAGAAAAATTCTTTTTTCTTTTGTCTATCATTTATTTACTCTTACACCAAGAACAAAGACACTATGAACTCAAATATATACCATGTATCAAAAAAAATACTAGCATTTTATAGTGTTTGAGTAATTGCATTTTTGTGAAACTCTGCAATCACATATATAGTTTCTGATATGTTGCATTATGCTTTTCTTGGTAGTGTTATTTTGGTATTTGTATTTAATATATCAATTATATATCGATTACAAAAAAAGATAACATTTAAAGCAAAAAATGTTTCTCATTCATCATATGTGATATATGTATCTTGGGTAATAGTACTCATGTTATTTCTCTATTTTGGTTGATTATATTTCAAGAATTTATTTTGATGAACCTACGGTTTTGCATCAATTGTAACGATGGTTATTATTACAATTCTCAATTTTACCGTTCAAAGTTTATTAGTTTTTAATACAAAGACTAAGAAATAAGATTTAGATTGCATTAGGAGGATAAATGTATATCTTACAAAACAATGTGTTAAGCCAAATATTCATTTATATGTCAATCTTTGTATTCTATGATGGAAAAGAAAATTACGGTAGTTATACCAGCACTAAATGAGTGAAAAGTAATTAAATATGCTGTAGCTAGGGCTTTTGAAGCATTCAAAAAATATTGAGTAAAGTGACAATGCTTGATCATGGATAGCTCTAATGATGGATGAGTAACAAAAAGAGCAGCAGAGGAGCTTGGCGCTGAAGTCGTAAGTATCTGAAGACAATGATTGTGAAAAGCATATATTGATAGTATTTCTCATATTACATGAGACTATGTTGTGATGTGAGATGCAGATGGGACATATGATTTCATAGAAATGGACTGATTTATTAAAAAATTAGATGAATGATATGACTTTGTCATGGGAAGTAGATTGAGATGAAATATCCACAAATGAGCAATGCCTTGGAAGAATAGATATATTGGGACTCCATTGTTAACAGCTATGATTAATATATTTTTCAATACAAAAATTTCTGACTGTAATAGTTGACTTAGAGCATTGACACTCGATGCATTTAAAAAAATTAAACTTGAATCTTGGGGGTGGGAGTATGCATCAGAAATGGTAATTAAAGGGAAACTATGTAATCTCAAAATGTGTGAAATCCCTGTGAGTTTACTAGCAGATCGTGATGGAAGAAAGCCGCATTTGCCTGCATGGGCAGCATGATGGGCGAATATGAGATATATTATGTTACTAGCATCTGAATTTATTTTTCTCAAAGTTGGATTTATTGTATCTCTGATATGATTATTAATTCTTGTTTCGCAAATATTTGGTCCATTTACAATTTGATGAATTACATTTGGTACATTCTATATATTCCTTGGTATACTGCTTTCAAATATATGATTTTCAGTATTGCAAATGGGAGTTTTGACACAAAATTTTTCATATATAAATCAATTTAGAATTACGAGTGTTAGTAAAAAAATAAAATCAATATTTACGTTTGAAAGAGGGTTGTTGATGGGTATATGATTTTTGGCAGCATGATTGTTACTAGATTGATTTGTATTTTTCCAACGATTACAAACTCATCAAATAGGAATTTTGTCATTTAAAATATGACTTTATGCGCTTTTTTTGATAACTACGTCTATTCAAATTATATACTTTAGTTTCATGTTCTTTTTATTCAATAAATATAGTTCAGAAGGATGAAAATAGTTGTTACATGAGCTGCGTGATTCGTAGGAAATAATCTTATCAAGAAACTGCTTGATGATGGACATCATGTGACTTGAATTGATAATTTCACACTTTGAAAAAAAGAATTTCTTACGCCATATGAAAACAATATAAATTTCAAGTTTATAGAAGCCGATTTATTGATTAAAGATCAAATTACTGCCTGTTTTGCTTGAATAGATACAGTATTTCACCTGGCAGCGAATAGTGACATCTCAAAAGGTGCAGATATTACAAATATAGATCTCGAATTGGGTACTATAGCTACATACAATGTATTAGAAAGCATGAGATTACATAATGTAAAATCTATTATATTCGCTTCATCAAGTGCTGTATATGGAGTTGCTAAAAAATCTCCTACAGCGGAAGATGATGGTCCACTACTGCCTATATCACTTTATTGAGCTAGTAAATTGGCATGTGAATGATTGGTTAGTGCCTTTTCTCACAACTATGATATCAAAGTATGGGTATATAGATTTGGTAATGTAATTGGTAGAAATTCTACACATGGTGCAGCATATGATTTTGTAACAAGATTAAAAAACGATAGTTCAAAACTAGTTGTATTGGGTGATGGGAATCAAGCTAAACCTTATATTTATATAGATGACTTAGTAAGTTGAATACTATACTGATGGGAACATTCTAAAGAAGATTTTCAATATTTTAATCTGACTACATCAGGGAATTCAAATGTAAAATTTATTGTATCATCAATATTCAAGCATTTATGATTGTCTGATACTCAGATAGAATATACTGGTGGAAAACAATGATGGAAATGAGATGTTCCGCAAGTACAACTTGATCCAACAAAAATAGAATCTCTTTGATGGAAGCCACAATATTCGTCAGATGAAGCAGTAATTCAATGAACAAAAGATATCGTTGAGCAAATATTTACTGATAAATAGTATATTTTTATGCAGATTGTAATCCTAGCTTGATGACTTGGGACTAGACTCAGACCAATTACTGAGACAATTCCAAAACCAATGGTGGAAGTTGATAATAAACCATTTCTTTTTTATCAGATTGAAATGCTTCGTAAATACTGATTTACAGAATTATTGATCTTAGCATGATATTTGGGGGACAAAATAGAGGATTATTTTGGTGATTGAAGTACATTTGGGGTGAAAATCATATATTCATATGAAATAGATAAGCTCCTATGAACGTGAGGTGCATTGAAGCTAGCAGAAGATAAGTTAGAAAATGAATTCATACTTATTAATTGAGATTCATATTTGTGATTTGATTACAATGACCTTGTAACTGAATTTCATAAACATCCAGAATTATGTGGATTATTTACAGTCTATAACAATACTGGAGCAACGAGTAATGTAAAAAGTAATATTTTGCTACAAGATTGAATTATTGCAAAATATGAAAAATGAACTGAAGATCCTGCATTTCACTATGTGGATGCAGGTGTCATTATCATTAAAAAAGATATATTGAAAGCTATTCCATCAGGGGTAGTACTATCACTGGAATCTGATATCTTGCAAAATGAAATAGATGCTAAGAAAATATGATATTATGAAACTAATCAGATGTTCTATGATATTTGAACCTTTGATAGATTGTCTATTTTCAAAAATATATTTTCTTCATAATTTTCTTAACTCTTATTAAAAAAAGAAAGTATTTGGTCATGCGCATCAATAATGTTATCTTTTTCAATATAGAGTGTTTGTACTCATGCTGCTTTTCATGCTTCAACATCACTTTCTGAGTCTCATACAAAAAGACATTGTGCTGGGTCTAGAGTAGGATATGAAGATAATACTGAGAGTATCATTCCTGGTTTTGGTTTTCTACAAATACAAGCATCTTCACGTAAGTGTGGGCATACTTTAATAGCTTCTATCTTTCATCAGTATTTTTTAATTTCTTGCTCCATATAATTGTGGAGATGGTTCACTTGTTCATTACTTACAACTCATTTTCAAATACATTGTTGGTTTGTAATTACAAAAATTGGTATAATTGCGTTAGTAATATCTTTTATAATATCTAATGCTCATGGTGCGAATCTAAAATCTTGTATTGAGGTGATATACTCTCATATTTCCGCTCATATATTGATTACACCGTCTCTATCCAAAAAGAGTGCTTTGTTATGTATTGGTGTCATTTTTTAATCTATCATAAATAAATATTATATACTATATATTAATTATTATTAGAGTCAAGTCTGTATGTGTTGACTTTTAGCTATAATTATTAATAATGGGTCAGCGAAAAGATGTTATACAATACATTTCAAAAACATACCATTAAACAAAACCATATATGATTACACATGATTTTTGGAGTAAGTGAAATATATTTTTATTGATAAGCCAGAGGAATGATCTGAATTAAAACGCCTCTCAGAATGAGTTTTGTATGAGGGGGTAGTGATCTTCCTAGTTTTTATCGCGAACATGGAGGAGCAGTAGTTAGTACAGCAATTGATAAATGAGTTCATATATTTTTGAACAAAAATTTTCATGATGATCAAATCAGATTTTCATATAGTAAAACAGAAAATGTATTACACGTATCTGAATTAGAACATAGATATGCAAAAGAAATATTACAACTATTTGGCATTGAAAGCGGTATTGAAATAGTGTCTATGGCAGATATTCCATGAGAATGATCAGGACTTTGATCATCATCGTCATTTACTGTCGCGTTACTTCATGCATTGCATGAGTACAAGTGAGATAAAGTTACAGCAGAGCAACTATGACAAGAAAGTTGTCATATAGAAATAGATAAATGTGAACAAAAAATAGGGAAACAAGACCAGTACGCTGCAGCTTATGGATGACTTAACTTCATAGAGTTCAATAAAGATGATACGGTAAAAGTAAGTAAGATAAATATATGACCTAGAACAAAAGAGGAGCTTGAAAAATCGTTAGTTATGTTTTATACTAATATTACGAGAAAAGCATCATCAATTCTTGAAGAACAAAGTGTGAATATGACTTCAAGTGTAGATAAAGTTACATGAATGAAAAAAATGGTTCAATTAGCATATGATTTGAGAGATGTCTTGGAAAGTAATAATATATCTTCGTTTTGAAATATATTACATGAAAATCGAGAGTTGAAAAAACAGATGTCTAGTTGAATTGCATGATGAGTAATTGACGAAATGTATGAGAAGGCAATGAATGCATGAGCTGAATGAGGGAAACTATTGTGAGCATGAGGTTGAGGGTTCCTGTTATTCTATGCAGATCCATCGAAACATGATGATATAGAAAAAGCATTGTGATTAAAAAGAGTACCATTCAACTTTGATGAACAATGATCACGTCTGATTCATTTATATAAGTAATTCTTTTTCTTATGGAAAATCAAAAATATCCTGATTATACACCAATGGAGCCAAATAATAAATCAAAGATATTGCAACGTTACTATGCATGACTTGCAAGTGCTATTGTGATGCTCAATGGAGATGATGTACAAAAAGCATTAGATATGATAGAAGATGCATATATGAATCATAAAAAAATGTATGTCATCGGAAATGGTTGAAGCTGGGCAACAGCTACTCACTTTGGTACTGATATGACAAAAACAATTTTTGGAAAAAATCCATTGCCAGGAATAGAACATCACCCATTTGATGTAGAATGTATTGGTGACAATATCCCAACTATGACAGCAACTGGGAATGATTTACCAAGTGGGTTTGATCATATCTTTTCATTGCCACTACAAGCAAAAGCAAAAGAATGAGAATTGTTACTCGTAATTACTGGTAGCTGAAACTCTGGAAATATTATAAAAGCATTAGAAGTTGCAAAAGCAAAGGGTATGAAGACACTTTGATTTCTAGGTTTTGATGGGGGAAAAGCAGCTGGAATGCTAGATCATTCAGTAATTATTGAATCAGATAACTATGGACATATAGAAGATATGCATTCAACTTTGATGCATGCAATTACAGATTATTTCAAGAAAACAGTAGGAGAGAAGTATAATCAAAAGTAGATATTGACATATGTAGATTATTATGTATTATGATTTTGAGGATATCCTCAAATGATCATTAAAATTAATTAGTATGAAAAAAATAAATATCTTAGCCGCTGCATGTACCATTTCTTTTTTGGTATTATGTTTTACTAGCGCAATATATTATAATCATATAATAGAGAAAGTTATGATGTTTATAGTAGCATCGACAGCATTTATGTTTGTATTATCGTTTTTAAATTTTTTTTCTCTGTTGTATGCAAAAACTATCGGAAAAATTACTTTGTCTAAATGCCCAAATATAAAACCAGGGAAAGCTCAGATTGTTTTTAAAACACTTATCAATGGAGACAATGAAGTAAGTGAAATAATTACTATTAAAGTATATTACTTTTTTTTCTGGTGGAATATCAAGTATCAAGTAAACAATCATGGTATTCTGGAGATTCATACAAGAGAATTCGAGTCTATTGAAGATGCAAAAGAATTTTGGAAACATTTTATGAAGCCATTTATAAAACCAGTAGAGAAAGTGTACAACCTTGCATAACTGATAAAATTACTATATCTATAACCCCAGAGTTTTCTCTGGGATTTTTTTATTGATTGAAATACTACCACAAATCTATAATACAACACTATATATTCTCGTTATCTTTCCTGCTATGCGTATTTTATATGTGTTAGAACATTTTTCTCCCTATGTGTGATGAGCAGAGGTGCTTTTTGATAATGTGGTAAAATGATTAGTCAAAGAATGACATAGTGTTTCTGTCCTTACATCGAGATTCGACCAAAAACTCCCAAAATATGAGAAAAGAAGCGATGGAGTTGAAATATACAGAGTATGACACAATAGATATGATTTTATGCTCTATGCGCTAGGTGCAAAGGGGAGAATCTTGGCAAAAAATGCAGATATAATTCATACAACTACATATAACGCAGCTATTCCAGCTAAAATACTTTCAAAAATTGCTGGGAAAAAAATTGTCATTACGATTCATGAAATATTTGAAAAGAATTGGACAAAGTTTATGTGACCAATATGAGTCTTTTATAGATTTGTAGAGTCATGTATTTTGCATATTTCATTTGATAAAGCAATTTGTGTGTCAGATGCTACAAAAAATGCATTGATGAAACGATGATATCCAAAGCAAAAGCTTGTAACTATTCACAACGGTATTGACTATGCAATGCGGACTCCAAAAAATATTTCATATGATGCATGTACTGCTATTAGAGAAAAATATGGTATCACGGAAAATTATGTCTGATTCTATTTTGGTAGACCAGGGGTGTCAAAATGATTAGAATACTATATACAAGCTATACCTCAAATAGTTTCTCAAATACCTCAATTCAAGGCATTTCTTCTTGTCTCAAAAAATGATATAAAAAGATATGAGTATATTAAAAACCTCGCATATAAACTCTGAGTTGAAAATCATATTGTATGGTGAGAACCAGTTCCATATAAAGAACTTATCAACTATATAGCGATGGCAGATTTTACTATAGTACCTTCACTTGCTGAGGGATTTGGCTTTGCAGCAGTAGAAGCATCTACGGTTTGAAATCCAGTTATAGTGACGACTGCATGATCTCTCCCAGAGGTAATAAGTGGTAAGGTAGCTTTTGTGAAACCATGAAATGCAGATGATATAGCTAATAAAGTCTATGATATACATAAGTGAATCTATGAGACTATCCCTGATAAAGAATTCTTGCGAAGTGATAATATTCAAAAAACTTTAGCTATCTACAATGAACTACTATGAAAATAGCAATGCTTACAGAATGACGAGAGCCGTTAGTGTGATGATGACAAGTATATGCAAAGTATTTGTGTGATTTTTTGGTTCGTACATATGGATGTAAAATTGATGTTTTTACGAGAGCTTTTATTGATGATAACTGAGAAAAGGTAGTTGAAAATAAAGAATATGCACCAGGATGGATGGTATATAGAATTTGACCAGTTTGATCATTTTTCTCGTCGCTATATAGAATTGCATCATTGTTTAAAACAACAATAGTGCTGTATAAAAAAGCGAAACAAGAGAAGTATGATATAATTCATGCGCATGCACTACTAGCATGATTACCAGCATGGATTGTAGGAAAAATGCTTCACATACCTGTAGTTTATACGGTACATGGAACGATGCATATGGATGTAAAAAAGAAGTGATTATTTTACTATGCAGAGAAATTCTTGGTAGCATATATCCCATATGATCTAGAAATATCTGTATCTCATAAGGTATTAGATCATAATCCTAGATCTAAAAGAGTAGTTATTATTTATCCTGGTATAGATAAAGCAAAATATCTTTGAACTTGTCCTAAATACGACGGAATGAATTATCTTTTTGTAGGAAGAATAGATCGACAAAAATGACTTTCATATTTAGTAAAAGCTATTGGTAATATAGATGTCTCATTATTAGATAATCAGAAATTTCATCTTAATATTTTAGGGGATGGTCCAGATAGAAAAGATATTGAATCATTGGTAGATGAAGTAGAAAGAAGAAAATATATTACATTCTTGTGAAAAACATCATTTGAAAGAATCGTACAAGAGTATAAGAGTAATCAACTATTCATCCTTCCATCACTTGCTGAATGACAACCAGTAGTAGTATTTGAAGCATTTGCAAATAAACTCCCTGTAATTGTTACAGATGTGTGAGACAACTCATACATCATTAATAAAGATAATGGATTCCTCGTCCCACCATGAAATATAGATGAACTTCAAAAAGTGATTGAAAAAACATTGACTATGGATATACAAGACTTAGAACAAATGTGAATGAATTGATATACTATGACTCAAGAAAGATTTTGACGAGAAATAATTGTAGCTCAAATATATAGTGAATATAAAATACTCTTACATGATTTTAATCATAAACATAAAAAATAATGAAATTTACTGGTGAAAGAATACTCGGAAAGCAACGAAAAGCAGATGTAAGATTTGCAGATCATCCCGTAAGATATAATTTTGCAAAACAATTTTGTATATGAAAAAAGGTACTAGATATAGCATGTGGAGTATGATATGGAAGTGATATGATAGCTGATGTTGCAGAAAAGATTACATGAGTGGATGTAGATGCATCTGCTATTGTACAAGCACAATCATTGTATCACAAAGATAATCTTACCTATATTCTCTGAGATGGGAATACTATCCCTTTGGAAGATGAATCAGTAGATGTTGTAGTGTCGTTTGAAACTATTGAACATATTGTAGAATATAACCACTTCCTCAAAGAAATTGAAAGAGTCCTCAAAAAAGGATGAGTTCTCCTGATGTCTACACCAAATTATAGAGGTGAGATAGTTAAAAATATTTATCATGTATCTAATTTTACTACTGAGAGTTTTGTAAAAGCAGTGTCTGATGTATTCACTATCAAGAAACAATACTTTCAAGGAAAACATTTCTATCCAATACCTGGCAGAGGGATTCTAGAAGCATTTTTTAGAATAAAGAAAGACATAGAAATCAGATCAGAAAAACCTGCATTTCATCATCATGTCAGCATGGTACTAGCAGAAAAGAAATAATAAACGTTAAGAAGATAAGAAGGTTAAAAAGGATAAGAAGATTAAAATTATTATCTTTGAATCTCCTTCTTAACATTATTAACCTTAATACATATTTACTATTCATATTTATATTCAATGGCTGAAAAAGTAGCTGATAATAATCACGTATCTGGTGAAGTTACACAAAGACAATATCCAAAAATATGGCAATATTCATATGTAAATCTACGTACAATCAAAAAGCATGTGCTAGCTTTTGCTGCAAAGGCAAAAGAAGTACCTTGATATAAGATACTTGATATGTGATGTGGTAATAAACCATATTTATCGTTTTTTTCTGGGTATAGTGAGTATGTAGGAACAGATATTATCCCATGACCATTGGTAGATGTAATCTGTGATAATGATGCAATTCCACTTCCAGATAGTAGTTTTGATTTTATGTTATCAAACCAGACATTGGAACATACTAAGAACGTACATTGAGCAATAGGGGAGATTAAAAGAATTGTAAAAAAAGATTGATTAATACTAGTTTCGATCCCATTTTTGTACCCTGAACATGCTTGTCCTTGGGATTTCTATAGATTTACAAGATTTGGACTTCAAGAAATATTCAAAGATTTTGAAATAGTGAGTATAGATTCAAGTAGTTGATATTTTACGTCAGTGTGATTTTACGTAAATATGCTCTTCACTCACGGTGCATTGATGAGAAAAATATTCTCGCCATTATTTTTGGTGATGAATAGTGTATGATTATTTTTAGAACGAATATTAGTGTGATTTTTCTATGAGATGCTCAATATGAAAAAAATATGAATTATGCGCACAATAGTAGAAAATCATTACAAACAATTTACTCTGGATTATATAATAGTTCTCAAGAATTCACAGAAATAAGAATTACCCCCTATAAGGGATCCCAAATATTTTTATAACTCCATAAAAACATACGTTTAATACGCGTATAACCCGCATTTGACCTTGACTAAATTTTGCAAAGTAGATATTATCCATGAAAAGGTAGTGTAACTGACGGAGGAGGTCTTTTTTTGGAATTTTATATGCATTTTGAACAAAACTTCTTTGTGCTTCTACAATAGCTCTATTTCTGATTAACCATATAATTGATTTTCGTTTTCATTGAATCCTAATCCATGGATTACTAATGAATGTCTGTGCAAGTTGTACAAGTACAAACATAGGTAATAGTAGTATAATTACTGGCCAAGTAAAAAAAGTCAAAAAGTTCATCCATTGATTTTTAGTACCATGAAAGACTTTAAATATAGTTGGTTTTTTCCCAAATGATCATGATCAGAGATGATTCAGCTTAGCATCAGTAGCTATTCAAAGTCTATATCATTGTGTAAGTAAGTACCAAGAAAGCCAGACATCTTCTCAATATGCAAAATATGATTCAGGAAATGGGTGAGGGACTATATCTTTTTTATACAGAAATGAACACCCTGATAATACAGATGTATAGTAAAGTCATGTCTTTTTCTCACTATCTGGAACACGTACTAAAACACTATCACCAAAATAATTTGATATAATAACTTTTCACCCCTCATACATTGCACGAATTTGTTGTTCAAATCATGCATCTAATATACAACAACTAACTCATCAAAGTTTCTCATCTGATTCAATTGCAACTATCATTTTTTCCAATGTATTATGGTTGAGAATAGTGTCATTGTTGAGGAGCCATATATATTCTCCACTAGCAGCAAGATGTCATTGATTGTTTGCTCAGCTGAATCCTAGGTTTTTGTCATTTTCTATAATACGTATAGTACCGTTATTTATTTCTTGTATATAAGACTTCTTAACATCATCCAAAGATCAATCAGTTGAATTGTTATCTATAAAAAGTATTTCATATTGTTTATATGATTGACTAAGAATACTATCAAGACAAGCATGATTAAATGCTTTTCAATTATAATTAACGAGAATTATTGATACTTGTTTCATATATATCTATAAATAAAGTATGTCATTTTCAGGAGTTCTATATAATCATTCATGTAAACGATTTTGATCAATATGATGTCATATAAATCAAAGTGTTCTAGCAGCAATAAATATTCAATTACATAGTCATGATTTGATATACATAGCGATTTCATCATGGGATAGTCACATACTAATCATCATATCTAGTAATGCTGCAGCAATATATCAATCAATATTAAGAATTAAACTAGACTTCTTTTCTAGAGTAAGATTTTCAACAGCAAGTGCAAAATTAAAATAAGATTTTGAAGGGAACTTTTCTATTATTTCATATAGTATCTGACATCTAGTGTCTGGATTATATTTTGATTTAATTTTATGCCCAATTCATGGGATTGGTTCTCATTTCTTTTTATATAAATCTATACATTCTTCTGCAGTAATATTTTGTTTCTTTGCATCAAAAAGCATCTCACATGTAGCCTGAATCGCACCTCCAAAACGAGGTCATATAGTTGCAAGTCATGCTATTACACTACTTGATACATCTTTCCCAGCCCTTGCTGTGACTATAGTGTTTACTGCTCATGAAACTCATGGTCAATGGTCAGCTGTTAATATAATTGTTGTGTTGATAAAATCTAATGCATACTGAGGTAATTGTTTTTTGAACCAAAGATGTCATATGGTATTTGCGATTGATCAATTTTCTACAAAATCTGAAATTGGAATATTATTATAGAGTAATTCTTTTCATCTTTCATTTGTAATTGATGAAGTATAGAGTGTATGCTTTCTCTGAATTATATTATTGTATGTATCTATAAGTTCATTAGCTTTTTGATTATATATTTGCTGTATTTCATATAATGATTTACCACTACTTTGCTCATAGATTTTACATATTAAATCCGGAAGAGTATTAAATGAAGTAGGGACTATTGCTCCACAATCGCGTAAGTAAGTGTTTTTATAATTTGCTGTTTCTAATTCAGAGTTAGCTTTTGATCATGCATGTCAAAATTGAATTTCTTGCTGAAGTAATTCACTTGAATTTCATGTTACCCATGCAATAACTGGCTTAGTAATAGATCATTCTTTTATTAAATCACCAATACGAAGTTCTAATGTATTTCATACTTCTCATAATACTATAATAATTTTAATTTCATTGATTGATTGATAGTACAATATAACTTCTTCGAATGTGGTATATGGATATCTATCTCATCATATTGTAATTCAAGTATGGATTCAATCGCTATTATCTGATATAATTCTATACATTTCATTAGACATGCCTCATGATTTTGAGACAAATCATATTGATCATTGAGTAAATAGTTTTGATGAAATCATATTTTCTATTGATCAACCTGTATTTCAAATACGAAATTTTCCTGCAACAATTCATCATACTGTTGATGGTCATATGATACGACATGTTGGATATTGTTTATTGAGAGCGATTATTTCTCTAGAGACTCTTTCAGGTATTCATTCAGCAATCACAATAATATTTTTAAAATATCATGAAGCTAGAGCTTGTTTAGTAATATCTCATGCTGTTCTATGTGATGCAAAGTTAATAAGAGTATCGATATCTTTTTCATTGCAATCATCTCGTGATCAATATGTAGGAATAATAATTTCTTTTTTTCACCAAAAGAATTTATGATATATTTGTGAGTCAGAAATAATTCACCCAACACTAATAGGGTTGTTGCATAAATAGTCAAAATCAAGCATTCTTTGAATTGCATCAATTTGACTTCCATATACTAATGCTTTCGTAAACATAGAGAGAGTATATATATAAATTATGTTATAATAATCATACTAGTTGTTCTAGTGGTTTTGTGAGGAATATGGTACTATCTGCTATGGTAAATGGTATTTGAACTTTAGTACAGTATTCAGTAAAAGCTGATAGTGCTTGTATATCATTTATTCATCACCTTCTTACAATTATATTAATTCATTGTTCTTTAAACTCTTTTTGATATGTGTCAATTGCTCATATAATTCACTGAACCATAGTATCAATACGAGTAAAATTTGCTATCCCTCCAATAATACAAAGTACTTTCTTTGTAGATTTACTTTTGAGCATTTGCTCTATTACAATTCTAGTATAAATCAGATTATCCTCTAGGGTTGGATTTCATGATAATTCACCATAATTCCCTACTTTGGCAAGCATATCATATGATGCTAATGTATCCATAGTAATTACAGAAGCACCTCAACCTCATAGTACTAACCATATAGATCAATCAGTATGTAACATTGAAAACTTGAGACTTGCTCATGTTTGCTTATCTAGTTCGGTAATTTGTTCTTCAGCAAATGATCTTTTTTTTCAAAATGGTAATGAAAAGCTTATATTACCCCAGTGATTTTTTTGTTTAGCCCATTCACAACTATCTACTTTTGCAACCATATCTAGATGAGATATCGCACCTTCTTGACTAACAACAAATGGGTTAATTTCAAGGTATGTAAATCAATATGTTCTAAAAAATGTAAACATTGTATATATATATTCTGTTATTCATGAATCAGTAATACCAAATGAAGAAGAAATAATTTCAGTAGTAATACAATCTAAAACTCATATAGAAAACGATTTTGTATGTCCCCAACTATCTTCAATATTAATTCATCATTCATTACTAAATGTAATCGTATCTCAATCTCTTTCAGTTGTAAAAGAGAGAAAATATTCTATATCATGCGGAACAAACGGCTCAATTAAGAAACTATCTAATACTCATGTAACTCAATTAATTTCTATAGATTCGTTAAAATGAGATATAATCTGACTCTTTACTTCAGGGATAGTAAGGTTTAATCAAATAAGATCTAATTTTCATCTTTTCCCAAATAACTGATCAGGTTTTACTACATATCTTTTTCAGTCATCAATGAGATAATCAAGTTGCTCTATATCATTAATAAAAATTCCATGATATGCTATATCTTGTGATTTTGAGAATAATATCTTTGCGTCATATTCACGAAGTGATATTTGTGACATAAATAGTATCTATATAATTAAATATTTTGTATATCTAGAGGATTAGATGAGTCAAAAAGATCAATATTCTTTTTAATCTTTTCTAATGGTCGATCTCGCCATTTCTTTTCTAGCAGAATCTCAATTTCATCTTGCGTGAATCTATATTTTATTATTTTAGCTGGAGTTCACCCTACTACTGCATATGAAGGGATATCTTTTGTAACTACTGATCAGGCTCATATAACAGCTCAATCTCATACTATAGTTCAAGCAATAATAACTACCCCTACTCATATTCGCACATCATTTCATATAATAGTTTGTTTGTGTATAATATCATTTTTTTCGTTTCTTCACATTACATTTGATTGGATTGGGAATGTTGTAATTTTATTCATATGATGAGTTCATCATGGTATTTCTAAACAAGGTCAAATACTACAAAATTTTCATATTTTTACATTTGTAAGATTAGTTCTTGTTTGACTACTAAATCTTGATCAAGTTCATCAGTTGAGATAAGTGAAATCTCATATATCACATTTATATGTAGATACTTCAGGTGAAATTGATGTTTTATATCAAAGAGTCGTTTGAAAAAGAAATGCCTTTGGTGAAACAATTGCTTTTTTATACAAGAAACTATAACGAATGAAATTCACTATATATAATAGCTCTAATGGAATAAAATTAATAATCCATAGCACGAACTTATAAAACATATTATTTTTTTAATCCATATAAAATTCATTTAATATATCATGTGATTCTAGTAATAGTTAATATAGGTATAGTATAGAAGTAGTTCCAATCTTTTTCGTGTATAAAGCGCTTAAATGCTATTATTTCGAATCAAATAACAATAATTATTAGATAGAGTAATAATATATTTCGTCATCAAATACTCTTTTTAAAGAAGAATGTACACAGAAGTAATATTAACAATAGCACTATTAATCGTTTACTATATTTTTTAAAATAGATAAGAGTTTCCTTTTGTTTCAAAAGTGATGACCCTACCCATACTGAATGATCAAATGCTTCAGATAGAGTAGTTGGATTATTGTGATAACAAATTGCGCTCATAATAGTTTTTGATCACTGACCATTGTTTAATTTCTTCATATCATCGTCAAAGTATCATTTTTGTGTATTAAATCATCATATTTTGAGAAATTCTTCTTTTACTAATGCTCTATACACTCATCATCTTGGCTGTGGATTAGGAATTCTATCAATACATCGTGCTTTTGCCCATATGTTTTCTGGATTTCAAATCTTTTCTATACCGTGAGCAGTTCCCATTTCTTCTCATGATAAAATTGGAGTCACAAGTTCTTTTATATAATTTTTGTCAAAATACATATCTGCATCAAGAATCATAATAATATCTCATATAGCATTTTTAACTCCTCGATTTCTGGCTGAAGCAGGTCATTTATTTCTTTTTTTACCTGATTCATCATACTGCTGTTGTAATATCTTTAATGGTAATTTATCTAGGTATGCTTCTGCTTTTTGTATAGTTTTATCAGTGCTTCCATCATCAATCAGAATTAATTCAAAATCAGTATATGTTTGATCCAAAAAACTTTCAATACATCTTCAGATATATTCTTCTTCATTGTACATTGCTATTATCACCGATACTTTTGCCATAATTTATGAATTTTGTATAGATTAAAATTATAAAAATGATTTATTCATAAATAAAATATCTCAGCATAAAAAAAGATTCCATTTATCATATGAACAACTTCCAAAGTGA
>JAYTKZ010000113.1:0-9216 GCA_043729885.1 bacterium | reverse complement strand
TCCAAAGATCACTTCAATAATGATATACCATCAGCAGCATTAATAACTGCTTCTATATTTTCTACTGCTTCTTTCGTTTCAATCTTTGCAATAACTTTAACATTTTTACCATTGTGCTGGTAGAGAAAATCTCTGAGTTCTAATATATTATTCTCATTTTTAACATACGATACAACTAAGATATTAACTCATACTTGCAATCCCCAAAGGATATCTTTCTTGTCTTTTTCAGTCAAGAACGGTAAATTTGGTTTATAGCCCTTGAAATGAAGTTTTTTAAGAGGTAATATTATTCCTGGATTTATTGCTTTACACTGCAATGTCATACCATCATTTTTTTCAACTTTCAATATTACTACAGAATCATCAAAAGACATTTCTGCACCAGTAGGCACATCAAATAAATCTGTATAATCTATAAAAAGTTTCCCTTTTTCTTCTTCTTGATATTCTGAGAAATCAATTACAATTTTATCATTCTTTTTTAGCGTAATACTATGTACATTTTTGCTTCTGATTTCTGCTCATTTTGTCTCGAGCATAATAGTTTTACTATTGTCGAGTTTGAGAATTGTATCTATATATTTCTTGTGGTGATCTATAAACCCATGCGATAGATTAATACGAAACACATCAACAAAGTTAATAACTTTTGACAATACCGTTTCTTTTGCAAGTGAAGGACCAACCGTAGCAATTACTTTAGAATAATGAAACTGTGACATGACCGACATTACTAATTAAAAACATAGGGAGGTATGATACTGAAAAAGGTCTAAAAAGCAAGCTATTCGTATTAAAATGGCTTAGAATAAACAATTATTGGACTAAGAAAAACTATGATTGCATCTCCCACCAGAGGTGGGACCCGATCTTTGATCGGGATTTAAAAAAGCTTCTGAACGAAGCATTTCTGATTACATTTTTGTAAAGAAGAATGCTGAAGTGAAGATGCTTGAAGGATTATAGCACAATAGCTTTTTTTCAAATTCCCTATAATCTAAAAAAAGTAAATTGATACTGATTACTTTTAGAATAATTCCTTTTCTTGATTTTTCATATATTCCATAATTTGCTCATATAATTCATGCATTTTTGGTGATTGAGCAGTGTTTTTTCTTTCCTTGGCATCAATTTCATCTTGTAAAGAATGTCACTCATTTTTCCATCGATAACCTCAATCAGTAGTCATATTCAGTATTGGCAAAAGCTTATCAAGAACATAGATGAACTTTGCTTCATCATCACTTCTATGTTCATAATCATGAATAGCACTATGAAGTGCTGGCCATTCAGGTAATTCAGCTACGATACGCTCGAATGCTTTCTTTTCATTCTCTATTTTCTCTAATTCTTGTTCATGTGTTCTTTTAAGAAATGGGACATCTCAAGCATAAATCTCGACAATATCATGTACTATTGCATACAACATCACTTTCTCAATATTGTATGGTAAATTGTATGTTTGTATTAAATATAAACCAATAAAAGCTAATTGCCAAGAATGTTCTGCATCATTTTCTGGCATTCAATCTTGAGCATAGTATGTTTTGCGCTTCACATTACGAAATTTCAATGAAAATTCTGTAAGTGCAAGTATTTTTTCTATATCAAATGACATATCTCATGAATATAACATTTAAAATTATCTCCTTCTCTTTGGTCATCTTCTATCAGCATTTCATGAACGATATTTTGGTTTCTCTATAACTTCATTTTCAAAATCTCCATCATCATCACTATTTCCACCAGTTTTTGTCTTTACATTGATACGCAATCATAGCTTTTTCTCTAATGCAGAAATATTTTCACCTCATTTACCAATAACTGCTCATTTATCGTATTCATCTACAAGCAAATCAATTTCAGTATCTGATAATGGTTTAACTTCAGCAGAAACAGATATGAATTTTTCAACTAATATTTGGATATATTTTGCAGCAAATGATTGAATAGGTGTCAATCAGTCAGTTCAACCAACCTTTATTTTAGCAAGATCCATAACCACAATTTGTTCACCAAAGCTATATATTTCAAACAGTACTTTCTTAGTTAAAAAACTAGTGATTTGTAATACTGGACGAGCTAAGTCTTGAGACTGTAATCATGCTGGCACTTTAACTACTTGATCAATTGTTAATATTTCATTTACTTGCCCAGCTTTGATGAAAATAACTGTATCAATCACTTGTGGCAAACTTCACATATCTACATGGCCGATGAATCTTTGTATACTATCTACGGGTCTAGTTGCATGAGTTACTCCAACTAATCAAATTCATGTCAATCTCAAATCTGCATACAAGGCAAAATCTTCAGCATTTCTCACTTCATCATAGAGTGCATGATCAGGTCTTGAAAGTAATAGTATATCTCTAATATCATTGTGTGATGCATAGTTGAATGAGTATTGAGAAACTGCTGGTGGAACAAGTAAATCACGAGGTGATTCAAGTGTTTTAACGATTTTATTGTCCAATACATACTGCTCAGCTAATGCTTGTGCAAAAGTAGTTTTACCTTCACCTGGAGCACCAGAAACGAGGATTCATTGTGCTTTTTTACTAATATGAGTCATCACCTCTTCAGATAGTTCATAATCTTTCATAGACATCTTTTTCACTGGTCTAACAACTGTTATCTCCATAGTATCAACCAATGGAGTATACACGATAACAACTCTATATGTTCATAATTGCAATACTTTAGAATACTGTTTATCAATCTCCAAAAACATCTCGTCACCAGATTTTGCTTCAACAAAAAGTTCATCAGCGATTTTTCTCAAATCCAATTCTGACATTACTGTATCACCAATATGTGCATGCCATCCCCCTGGCTTTCCTGACTTAGTTAAAATAGGAACTCCAGCTTTGAAATGAACTGACATAGTATTAGCTTCAAAAAAACGATCGAGACAAGACATGGGAATTTATAAGAGATAAGAATAGTAATATATCTTTAGATATGCACAATGATAGTGATTATCTGTTGATTTTCTATATGAATTCAATTATATGGGATATATGTTGTACAAGATTCAGTGATTAGTAGCACTTCCAAATAAACAAACCAATATTCTCTTTCTACTTGATGCGGCTGATGATAAACTTGCCAAGACAATTTGTAGTAAGTATAGTATTGCAGTATTTACAATTGAACCATATATGCAAACTCCTGAGACGTTTGGGAAAGCATATATACGTTTTTTATATGAAAAACAGACATATACACTCTACTCTGATTTTGATAAAGCAAAAGATCTTTTCTTATTATTTTATGAGGCATGAATCAATATTACATATATTAACAATCTCCAAAGACCACTTTCAGATGCAGATATAGTTCTTGTTTTAGAAAAGCTTGAACAAGACTATAAAAAAGATCACGCACCTATTGAAGAAAAAGATAAAAGTTATATTACACAATTTACTAATATGGTGCTGGAGAAATCTGGTTCTGAATTAATTACTGTTAAAAAATTAGCAGGTAAAGCAGTAGATGAAGCCGCATCAACTCTTGGGAAGATGAGTTATGTTGAACTACAGACGCCATATTGACTAAAAGTAAGGAACTCAGTTGAAGAGTTAAAAAGAGTTAGGTTATGATCAAATATTATCAAGATTCGTGAACAAATAAGTCGTGTTTATGAAATGATGGAAAAGGTTGAAATGCAATATCTTGAAGATCAAAAAGAAAATGAAATAAAGGTTATTGAATGATCTACAGTAACATATCTAGATATTGTATCAGAATGGGATAGATACAAAAAAACTATGAGTCTTCAAAAAGCAAAAGCTCAAGGATGATCAGGATTAAGCTATTATGCGATATTTGGATCATTGTGATTATATCAAAAATTAATATGAAAAGAATTAAAATCTAAATTAAGTAATATTGTTGTAATATTAAATGGGTTATATGATATTCTTATAATGTTTATTATGATGACTACTATATGGCTCGTACTTTTGCAGTTATTCAATACAATTGCATTTCAGTGATCATTTTTTACATTTGCATTTATAGATGTATGAATTATGGGAATATGTAGTGCTTTACTAATGAAATTCAAAAAACCTAATCTAACAAATCTATTAATTATAGGTCCATTATGTGTTTGATTATATTTCTTATTACATTCATTTATCTATGCAAATTTTTGACTCTAGCCGATGATACGAAGCATAATCTCACTTTCATTTATAACATCATTGCTACTTTTTTATATTAAATTACCTTGGTTAGCATTAATCCCTCTAATCATCAGTATGTATATTACATTTACCAATGGACATTTTCATGTAAAAACAGATGATTGGAAGTTTTCTAGGTATCATATTCTTTTTTGATTGTGGTGTATTATTATTATTTGATTATCACTTTTATTGCATGTTTTTTGAGTACCCTTACTTACAATATTATGTGCATTAATATGAGTACATATGCTAGTAATACGATGGACATTGATATGAAACTTTGTAGATGAGTTTACTATGTTTCATATATGATATTATTTTGTATCTTGCGTACTACTGTGGTATATTCCAGTAACTTATTGAATTCATGATGGATTAATTTGATGGTTATTGTTCCCCGTAATTACTTTTCTTTTATATGCAGTCTGAACATTTTTTATTGATCCATTTGTACATGTGCCATTGTCACGGCATTATCGTACTGCAGTATTTTTTCTTATTAGTTTTCTAAGTAGTATTATCCTCTATTTCTTCTCAGCTCCAATAATTGGACGAACTGCAGCTTTGATATTTTATGTATGAATTATACGGTTTCTTGTATATCAAATGCAAATATATCTGTCACATGAAAAAAATAAGAATATCTATGCAGAAGACATATTAGCTTGAAAAAGAGTGATTCAACCATTAGAAAATATGTGGTTTTCATCTCAGGCTTTTATTGCTCGTATAATCCAAAAACTATCTCGTCCATTGCGTATTTGAGTAGTTTGGTGTAGTGTAATACTATTTTTGTGATCACTCATAAGTGCATATACCGCTTTATGATGATGATTATCAAAAGAAATTATATTTGCCTTACTAGTTATTGCTCTCATTGCTTACTATTATGCAAATACATGATGGAACAAACTATCATATCCTACTACCAGCGCAGACATGATATGATGATTATTTCTTCATAGTGTTTTTGCATGGGTATTGTATGCGTATATTTGATGATTTACTCATACTACGTTCATATTTATTGGAATGATACGAACTATTATTCATCATGGCATAGCTATTTTACTTGCAAAACAAGCTCGTTTTTGGTCAAGTTCAAGAAAATATCCACTATTGTATTGATATACATGAAGTACCGCATTAGCAAGCATCTGAGTTATGATATTATTTTCATATCTCCAATTAGATACAGTATTTATTTGGGCAGTTAATCTCTTATACTTATGAATCATTTGAACAATGATGTACTTTTTTTCGCTTGCAATTTTACCAGAAAAAGTAACTTCAAGAGTTAAGATTGATGAGGAATAATATAGCGTTTATTGTAATATGAAATAGTTTTCAGAAATCCTCTAAACCAAATTATATCTTCTCAAGAAAGTCATCCGAATATATCTTCGGGTTTCTTTTTATAACAATATTGCTCCCAATTATCCCACGCAATTTTGATATATCACATATTATCATCAATTCAATTCATAGCATGAAACATGTCGCGATAAATACCCAATACATGTTTCAAAATTGATACAATACGAGAAGCATATTCATCTCATACATTGAGCACATCCAAAGCATATATTTTACAAAGTTCATCTATATGACTATCTAATAGCTTTTCAGCCGATTTCATTTCAACAAAAGTACTATATAGAAAGAATCACAGAATTGTTTCACGCAAAGTACTTAGTATTCAACTGATACTTGCATCACCATACTTTTCATGAAGTTGTGGAATTATTGATTGAAGATGTTCAATAGTTACTTTATAAATTCGAAAGTCAGGAGAATACAAATTTTCCTTTACATGTGCCATCGTATGTTTAGAGAAATGTTTCACAACTACATCAGAGAAAACACATGAAGTGAAATATCAATCATAGACACTATATATTTGTTTCAAAAGTATTGACGATTTTAGACGGATCAAACCTGAAATTTGTTTTTGAAAGAAAGTGGCAAACATAGCTACTATACTTGGATTTTTGATATATAGTTTTATATCTTTTGGTAGTATATCCTGCAACAATGCAGCAATAAATGATGATTCAAATAGTTTTATAATACATATATTTGAATACACCTCTCTAAAAGTAGCACGAAATGGGAGATGAAATTTATCTTTCCCCGCACGAATATTTTCAAATGCATATTTATAATAAAAAACATTTTTACTATAACTGTATAGCAATCAACTAAAGTAGTAGTATGCGTCATGTTTATTATTTTGACTCATATAGTCCATAATTTCTGCAATACAGTCTTTTGCAAAACATCTCATATATCGTGAATCTCACCTTCATATTCGGTATCCTCCTATATAGGTAATATAAAAATTCATTAACCTCTCCATAGTCTCAGACTCCTGTTTCAAACGAGCAGGGATACGAGACATATCAATTGCTCATCATTCACCTATAGCAGACATCCATTCATCTATTTCTTCAGGTTTAGTACTTGCTTCATAGGGTTCTTTTTTTTGAAATGTATGTGTCATATATTTTTTCATAGCATCAAAATATGATGATCTGAAATGATTATAATCACTAATATACATAATAAATTCCTCGAATTTGGTATCATTTTTAAGAAATGATTTTACATAGTCATGAATTTTATCAGCATCAAAAAAGTGGCTTATAAAGTGACGAATTGTAGATCACAACGACTCACCTTCAACTATATATCTAATTAAAATATCTGCTGGGAAAAGAAGATGTATTAAATTCTTTTCAGTGGTAGAATAGTGTGTCGCTTTCGTAGAATTATGAGAGTTTTCCAAAAAATCTTGTGCTATTGGCTGTATATTTCATCACTTCAACTCATCGTAAAATAACCGCCCATAGAACTGTTGGAGTTGAACTTGTGGCACATCTAAACTATTTGCGGAAAATTGGTAAAAATAATAGAGCATAAAAAGTATCTCTAAATGGTCTTGTAAGAGTGTTTTTCTAATATCTGCTACTACTGCTGGGTCAAATTTCCTACCAGACTGCTCTAACAGAAATGTAAATTGAGTAAAGAGAATTTCAATAAATCGAGCAAAGTTTTCCTTTGGGTTATCAAATGGGAATACTTTAATTTTTGCCTGAAAAATAAATGTTAATAAATAGACAGCATAGAGAAATTGTATTCCATAATAGTCATCATGTTTTTCAACCTCATCTATAATATACAATGAAGTAACCAAAGTGATAACATGTGCAACTTGTCATGGAGCAAATGATCTATATCAATTAAGGTTTGCTGCTGCTGCATATCCATAGTAGAAATCCACATCCTTCACTTTAATAGTTGGAGAATCTCAAAACCCTATCTTCACTTCAAACGGATCCAATGAGATATCAAATAAATTTAATTTATAATTCTCTACTATCTTTCTTGTAATAACCGAAAAATACTGCTTAGCAGATATAAATCATACAAAGATACTAGCTGGATTCATAGGATTATTCACCATTTCATCTGGGAATAATGACAACATCATTCTCTTAAATAGTTGCATTAGTTTTTTATATATAAAAGAGACTTCTGAATGAGGTTTTTGTTACTGCTAGCAGTATAAGCAAAGCCGAAATGAAGAATCTCGATTGATTTTAGCTCTTAATAGCTTTTTTCAATTTCTAAAATCAAAAAAAAGTAGAATGAGATTACCTCTTTCTACCTTTCTGTAGGCTATTTTTCAACTGATTTCAATGTAATTTCAAAGACTAGTGTTTTCCCAGCCATTGGATTGTTTGTATCTATTGTTACTTCAGTCTCTGTCATTTCTTTTACAGTAGATATTTGACCTCTAATTTGGTATGTTTGTCCAACTTGTGGAACTATATTTGCTTGTTGAAATAATCCTCTGTCAACTTTAGATACTTTTGTAGGATCAATTTCTCCATATGCATCTTTAGGTTCTAATGTTACTTTCTTCGTTTGTCATATTTTCATTCCATTTACAGCATTCCCGAATCCAGGGATTACAGTATTACCACCAACTTCAAATGATAATGGAGCATAAGGTCTTTGTGGATTATACAATGCATTTTCTTTTGCAACTTTTTCAATACTTGTATCAAATACTTTCCCATCTGGGAATGATCCAATATAGTCTACAGAAACTGTTTTACCAGTATAAATAGCTCATTTTGATGATTTCATAATAAACAGTCAAAGTCATGCAATCACGACAAGTCACACAACAATAGCGATAATTTTTTTCATCCTTTCTTGAAATGAATATATAAAGAATATGATACCATACTATGTAAAATCAATCCTATTGCAATATCTAACGATTCATCTTTTCACTAAAGTATTCAATCCAAGAAGTTATAGGTGATAATCATCTCTCAGTAATTTCTTGTGGAGTTAGTGCTCAAGTCTGTATTGCTCAAGATAATACTGCTCAGGTTCATATCATTTTAATAAATACACGCTCGTTAGGCAAAACTATTCCATTATCATGTGCTATGAATTGTTCTGCCTCAGGTAAACGATAGACAAATGCTTGTAAAGCAACATATTGTTTATGACGAGAAATAGAAATTGTATCTTTCATTACTTGTTCAATAGAAGTCTGAATAGTAGCATAATTAATAAATACTTTTACTGCTCGAATCATCATTAAAAATACCACTATTAATCAATAGTATTTGATATGATAGGGTTTAAGTCTCCATCTTTTATATGGAGATTGAGGTAATAGTGAGCGTGTTGAAGTATTTTCCATACTTGAAGGGAATAGGGAATAGGAAATAGGGAATAGAAGATAACTTCTATATACCTTTTCTTTTATTATTTCTACTTTATACTTTCTACCTATTAAATTTCAACTTGTAATATATTTTGAAATGTATAATCTATGTAGTGTCCCACGGCGAGGGGGACTTTTTTTGAAAATAAATACTTTATCATTATATATTCTTCACATGCAATTAGATGGAAAGACAATTCAAGCATCGATTATGCAATTGATCGAAGATTACAAATTTGATCCATATCAAGTAATGGAAATTGTAAA
>JAYTKZ010000112.1:0-15789 GCA_043729885.1 bacterium | reverse complement strand
GCAGAAAATGTTGTTCGGAATCACTGTGGAATATCAATGAGTGCTGTTGAGACTTTTAGGAGTACTGTGAAAAGCACAATAAAAAATGCAGTTGATAATACTATGACCAGTGGTCTATATCGTTTTTTTGCACCAAGTGAGCTACCAAGTATCACTGGGAGCACTGGAAGTACGCATGGCGCTAAAACACTGAGTATTCAAGCGAGAAATGAGAGGATTAAGAGTGACATAAATAATAGGGATTAGGAAATAGGGGGTGACAAATAGAACTTATATTGACTTCTTTAATGATAAGTATATGATATATTTTCAAACAAATAACATTTTATGAAAAAAATATTTTATATAACCCCTCAACCAGAATCTGAACGAGGATTTATAATTGGAGGTAATCTTTCTAAAGAATTAGATAATTATCTATGGAAGGCAAGAGGGTTGCTTGGAGGGCCATTATTTGTATTACATGATCTTGCAGGTAAGGATGATAGTAACTATATGATATCATTACCAAGTCATGATAACTGGGACGATTTGCTTGCTTATGCTGAAAGCTATGGGAAACCTAATTCAAACGATTATGACACAATTATTCACATAAAGCAAAATGTAGAAGCAGTCATGAATATGAGTGACAAAACAATTAAAAATCTTGGATTCAAGAAAGATACTGGCAATATCTAACAGCTATTACCACCCGCGGTTTATCCGAGCACGGGTGGTTTTTTTGTGTTTTATTTAAGCAATTTTGCTACTGCTGTTATATCTCCACCAGTTTGTTTTGAAACTAAGTTCATATCTTTATCTACACGAACTAATGTGTGTTGTGATGTTACTCAGTATTTCTTTTTAAGATCTGTAGAGTTATCATAATCTACCTTGAGAACTACACTATTTTCAGGCAGAGTTGATAGTTTTGCAGTTAGTTCAGCATTCAATGATTTACAAGTTGGGCATCGTCATGCATGAAAAAATAATACAACATTTTTACCAGCAGCTAAAAGAGATTTAGCAGTAAGTTCGTTGTATGGGATATATGATGCTGGTTCTACTTTCATCATTTCATCTTTTACCATTGCATCTTTCTTCATCTTAGCTTCATTTTCCATAGTTTTCATTTGTTCATTTGATAGTGTGCCAGTTGTATCAGTTCACATCATTGTATCGTCTTTTTTTATTGTATCTTGTTGGTTAACTGGTGTATTTTGTGGAATTACCCCAGTAGTAGGTTTTTTTGTCCAAGTACATCCAGTCAAAACAAGTGTACTAGCTAAGACACTTACGAGTAATAATTTTTTCATAGTGATAATATAATATCTAAAAGAGTGTGACTGCACTATATGAAAACACATAGTTCATCACAATATCCCTTCTGAAGTTCTCATAATTAGTGATATATCGTTTATAATAAGCCATTTTACGTTTTAGTCCCTAATACCTAGTCCCTAGTCCCTGATAGTATATCCATTACATTGCCATCATTTTTTGTTTATCCATTGGATCTGTTTGTAATCATTTTGTCTTTGGTAAAATACTTGCTACTCCATCACATGTACCAGATTCGCCAGATCAAAAATGTCCATCAAAAATTACATTAATCGACTGTAAGTTAAAATTTTCAGGCACAAGGTTATTTTCAATCATTAAATGTGAAATATCTACATCAAAAATCATCAATGACTTGTGACAAACTATATGTCCATGTAATGGTTTTGTTTTTTCATAAATTACTTTGTCCAAGATTCATGATGTTTTCATAATAACATCTTCATCTACAAGCTCTTGAAGGTTTCTATAGACAGTTCAAATACCTAAAAAAAAGTAATCTTTTTTGAGTTCATTAAATACTTTTTCTGCTGTTCGATGTTGTCCATTATCCAATAAACGAACTATTTCTGTTTTATAACGATTTTGGTTAGCCATCTAATACTATATTATATAAAGTCAGTCAGTATTTTAGTACTGACTTTTACATAGAGACATGACCAAAGAGCAATTATCTCTTTCTCACACCCAATGCTGATTGGATGATAGCTAGTATCAATGCAAATACAGCAGCTGACCAGAATCCATTTGTGTTAAATGTATCCATAATATTGTCAACAAACAATACCATAAGAACATTGATAATTAATCCTACTAAACCTAATGTAATCCAATTTAATGGGAATGTGATAAGTTTTAGCAATGCTCACAAAGTTGCATTCACTAGTCCTAATATAAGCGCAACTAATAATGCTCATACGAATCAGTCTACTTGTACTCAAGGAACTATATATGCAGCTGCTAATACAGCTAGTGCAGATAAGAGGAATTGAATAATATATGACATGTGAAATAGAATACGATATAAAGATATATTAATACTACAAATCATATGTATATATACAAGCTTTATTGGTAGTTGACATTTAGCTTGTATATTGCTAGGAATACGATATACTATAGGTTCATTTATCACTAACCCAATTCCCACATGTCAGATACAGAAATCCAAACAGGTGCAGAAGAAGTAGTTGCTACTGAAAAAGATGTAGAAGTTACTGCTGATGCTACTAATGAAGATACTGCAGAAGAAGAAGTAGCTACTCCTGAACAAGAAGAAGTTGCTGCTGAATAATTTGTATAATTAATCTTCAAAAATTAAAAACACCCCTTTATCGGAGTGTTTTTTCATATATTGATTATTTTGACTGTAACTTTTTTACTATTTTAGCCAAGATAAAACGAGGCGTAATACGAGTAAGGAAAACGAGAAATTTATTTCACAGACCATGAATAGCTGTGCGTTGTCACTTCATCATAGCTTTGACCCCATAAGCAGCAACTTGTTCACTTGTAGGTAGTTTTCATGAAAACATCTTATTTTTTTCTGCTCATGCTGCTTGGGTAAATCATGATGAAGTCGGTCCAGGACATAGCGCTGTAACAGTAACTCAAGTTCATGATAGCTCCTCTGCTAGAGCTTCTGAAAATGATTGCACATATGCTTTTGTAGCGAAATAGACTGCCATCAATGGTCCAGGTTGAAATGCTGCTACTGATGATACATTCATAATTTTTCCTTTTCTATGATCTATCATATCTTGCAAAAATAACTTTGTCATAATTGTTAATGCTCTAACATTTAGGTCAATCATTCATAAATCTTTTTGTGAAGCTGATGTGAGAAACGGTCAAAAATCACCAAATCATGCGTTATTTACAAGATACTCGATCTGGATTCATTTATCTTTGCACATTTGATAGATATTGTATGGGACAGTATGATGTACCAAATCATCTGCAATAAATAGACATTTCACTCCATATGTATGCTCAATTTCCTTTGAAATTTTTTGGAGTAAATCTGCTGAACGAGCAACAAGAACTAGATTGATTTTTGCTTCTGCAAATTCAAAAGCCAGTGCTTTTCATATACCTGTAGATGCTCATGTAATTAATGCGTATGACATGATAGTTCATAGTTCATAGTTAAAAGTTAGCAGTTACTTGTCGTTCTGACACTGAGTTTATCGAAGCGGAAGAATCTCATGTATTACTTAGGAGTTCCTTCGCTGCCACTTCGTTCTGCTCAGGATGACGGATATTTAGTCCCTAGTACCTAATACCTATTCCCTCATGCGAAGCATGCACTAATTTGCTCCGAATACAAATGCTGGTGGTATATTGCGCATAACAAACGATTTCTTTTCTAATGGGAGTTCTTGATAGATATCACGCAATTGATGTGGTATATATGAGAATCATCTAAAGATAGTTCATGCTTTGATATATTCATGCAATTCTTGCATTAGTCATGCTGTATAAACATGAAATGGTAATCATGATATAATCAAATCTGGTTTATGGATATTATGTTTAGCTAAGATTGCTTTTACATCTATTACACTTCCATGTTCAATTATAATACGACTTCCAAAATCTCTATGTAGCATATCTACATACTCTTTTTCATACTCTATACAAAGAATAATAGCTTTAGGATGAGCAAGTTTCATAATAACTTTAGTAAACACTCATGTTCATGGGCCGAACTCTATAATCGTTTTGATATCAGAAAAATCTATGTCTTTTACCATGGCTGCTGCCAAAAAACGTGAACTTGGAGTAATTGAGGCATTTACTTTTGGTTGACGAAAAAGTTTTTTGAAAAAGAGATAACGAGATTTAAGTCACATATTTTAAGAAGGATTATAAACTATAAATAGTATCTAAAGTGAGATCGGTAAAGGATGGTATACATAAAGTGGCTCAGTTATTTTTTGCATTTTCTGCTGATGTACCTACATATATAGTTTGAGCTCATGCGGCTTTTCATCATATTACATCAGATATTCAATCACCTATTACTATTCTCTTACTCTCTATTAATGCTCACATTTTTTCAAATGTTTTATTAAATACATCTGGAGCAGGTTTCTTGTTTTCCACTTCATCCGCACTTGTATAGTAATTAATTCAAAGTTCATAAAAATCAATCAAAATCTGCAACGCATATATACTCGTTCATGAAGATATTCATAGAGGTATATTTGCTTTTTTAAGTTTCATTATAATATCTTGAACGCCTGGCAATAATCATATTGTTCAATCTTTTGCTAATGCAATAATTTTCTCATTTTTTTGTGCTTCAAACTGTTCCAAGATATGAATATTTACTGCTATATTATACTGAGATAGTACTTCACTAATCCATTCTCTTGGCGTTCTTCCTGCATATGTTTGTGTGATAAATTCTGGTGTTAGATTGATATCAAATGTTGCTAGTAAATCACTTTCAATTTTGGCATGATGCTTTTGCGTATCTACAAGAGTCCCATCAAAATCAAAGACTATAAAAATATTTTTCATGTTAATAGACTATATATAAATAGATTATTTTAGATATATGCTTACTCGCCTTTTTATCAATAGAAAAGGTTGGTATGTAAGTGTGTAACTATACATAATAATAGTTGACTTATTGATACTTTAATTTATAATTAGCATCTAAATATACACGACATGAACATTATATTATTTATTAAAAAATCAAAGGCAGCTGTCATAGTAACTATTCTATGCTTGATAGGAATGGTTGCTGTACTAATTCTTCCACCTCCACCAAAAGAAATTGAATTCCCTTTCATAATGGGAATAAACCTATTTGGTGGAATAGGAATGCTTGCTCTCTATGTATTTTTGGAACATAGGAGCAAGAGAAAAGTATCATAATCCAATAGTCATCAATGTGTTAAAAAGCCCCTGTTTATCAGAGGCTTCTTTTTTTTTTGATTATATGAAATGAAAATTTTTATATCTTCCCTTGTTTCTTAGCCAATGCTCTCGCTGAATCATTCAAGTATTTTTTTCTCATACGAATACTTTTTGGAGTAATTTCTACGAGTTCATCTGGTCAGATATATCACAATGCATCTTCTAATCCCAAATGAATAATCGGATCAATACGCATAGCTTCATCATTTCCTGAATTACGAACATTTGTAAGTTGTTTATTGATAGTCAAATTGATTACCAAGTCTGCTCCTTTCAAGTGTTCTCATACAATCATACCTTCGTAGATTGGTGTAGCAGGGTCAACAAATATCGGTCCACGATCCTGTAGTTTGAAGATTGAGTACATCATTGTATTTCCAGTATTCCCTGAAATCATAGATCACACATTACGTTTCACGATTTCACCTGCATAATCACCGTAGTGTGCAAATGATGAGTAACACAATCCTTGTCATCTCGTCAATAGAATAAATTCTCCTCTAAATCCAAGCAATCCACGAGTTGGTATTTCAAATTCTATAGTAGTTAATCCATTATCTGAATTCATAGATTGCAACATTCCTTTGCGGTTTGATACAGTTTCAATAATTGTTCCAGCAAGATTATCATCAACATTGATAATAAGTTGCTCATATGGTTCTTGTTTCTTTCCATGTTCATCAGTTCTAATAATTACTTGTGGTGGTCAAACTTGTAACTCTCGACCTTCTCTACGCATCGTTTCGATCAATACTGACAAGTGTAATTCTCCTCTTCCTGAAACCAAGAAACGACTATCTTCAAAATCAACTTTTAATCAAACATTTGTTTCAAGTTCTTTTGTCAATCTTTCTTGTAGATTTCTTGTAGTCATATATTTTCCCTCTTTACCAGCAAATGGAGAATCATTTACAAGAAATTCCATCTTCAATGTTGGTTCATCGATAGAAATACTTGGCAATGGCGCAAATTCTCATACTCAAATTGTTTCTCATACGAAAATAGATGGTATCCCTGAAATTGTTACTATATCACCACAAGCGGCTTCTTGAGCATCCATTCTTTGTAATCCAAGTGTTGTGAAAATTTTGCTTATTTTACCTGTTCTTTTTGTTACTCCGTCATTTCCAATAATCGTAACTTGTTGTCCTGCTTTTGCAGTTCCTTCGTATACACGACCGATACCTAGTCTTCCCAAATAGTCATCATATGCTAAGTTTGCAATTTGCATACGGAAAGGTTTTTCTGGATTATTTGGTGCTTCTGGTACATATTCTAAGATTGCTTGAAACAATGGTGTCAAATCTTTCCTTTCATCCTCAAGATTTTTCATAGCATATCAATTCTTTGCACTTGCATAAATAACTGGGAAATCTGCTTGATCATCAGTAGCTCAAAGTTGGATGAATAAGTCAAAAAGTGCATCTATAACAAATGCAGGTCTTGCTGTAGCTTTGTCGATTTTGTTAAGAACAACGATTGGTCTAAGCCCTAATTCAAGTGATTTCTTGAGTACAAATTTAGTTTGAGGCATTGGTCATTCATATGCATCTACTACGAGAATTACACAGTCAACCATACGAAGAACGCGTTCTACTTCTGAACCGAAATCAGCATGGCCTGGAGTATCAATAATATTGATAGTTCCACCTTCATATTTAACTGATGTATTTTTCGCGTAGATAGTAATTCCTCTCTCGCGTTCTTGATCATTGCTATCCATTACAAGATCTTGACCTTCAAGATGTTTCATAGTACCAGATTGCGTCAAAAGTTGGTCAACTAGTGTAGTTTTACCGTGATCTACATGGGCAATAATTGCAATATTTCTAATAGCCATTTTGGGAAATTATGAATTAAGAATTACGAATTACGAGAACAATAAGTTTAGAAAAGTAAACTGAAAACCCTCGCGAGGAGGGTTTAACCGTATATCGTATTGATAGTATTATAATAAAACATAGGTGAATAGCTAGGGATAGTTTAATAATATTGACATTATATAGAAAAAGTATATTATCGTATTCTAAAATAATTTATATGAATCAAAATATTCAATTAGTAGTGGGTGGTTTTTCACTCTTAGTCATGGTTATAGTCATTATAGTGTTTAGGAATCATGTCAAAAGGAGGAGAAATCAGTTAGGGGTAGTTGAAAGAATCATTAATGAAGCGGAGGGAGAAAAAGATCAAGTTATCCAAATCGAAAAAGAAAAAACTCCAGAGCCAGAAATAGTTATGGATAAAACTGTTATTTTAAAGCGTCCTGGTCCAAAAGTGAATATCTATGCCAGCAATTCATCGTTAATCAAATTCTATATGGGCAGAGCAAAAATTCCATATACAAAAGCGAAAATGGTAAAAATACAGTATATTGATTTAAAGAACCAGCCTGGACGTAAAAAAGCAAAAGGATACTGGGAGTTTACGATACAGTATGCTGCATAATTAGTATACAAAACATTATTGGCTTCGGTTTTATACCGAAGTTTTTTTAATATTTATTTCTTCTTTACTTCCTTATATCTAAAACACTTCACCATATGATCATTTATCACGCCTATCGCCTGTAAATGAGCATAGATAGTAGTAGATCAAACAAAAGAAAATCACCTCTTTTTCAAATCTTTTGCAACAGCATCAGATAATGGTGATGTAGCGATAAATTGTGATCTATCTGAGAGTTTATTATCTACCACTTTCCCTTTGGTAAATCACCAAATATATGAGTCAAATGATCAGAATTCTTTTTGTATTTTTAGAAATTCTTGTGCATTTTTTATAGCTGCACGAATTTTGGCTTGGTTACGAATGATTCATGCATTTTGCATCAACTCCTCTACTTTGTTTTCATCAAATTTCGCTACTTTTTTAGGGTCAAATTTTGCAAATGCTTTGCGATAATGTTCACGACGTTGTAAAATTGTCCATCGAGAAAGTCCTGCTTGCATAGTCTCTAAAAGAAGCATTTCGAAATGCTTTGATTCATCATGCATTGGATTTCACCATTCAATATCATGATATGCAATATAGTCTGGGTGTTTTAAACACCACTCGCAACGGTATTTTTCAGCCATGAAAATAGTTTACTCATTGTTCTTTCGATTTCTATTCTTTTTTATGGTACTATCTCTTTTTTTAGTATCCAATCTTTTTAGGTTAGAAGATTTAGTTGGTTTTGTAGCAATTCTTTCTTCCTGTGGAATCAATGCTTCCAATACTATTTGAGAAAATCTTTTAATTGCGCGTTGCTTATTATCCAGTTGCGACCTAGTTTCTTGTGAAGCTACTTTCAAATATCACTCTTCGTTAATCAGATTCTTTTTAATATCATATAATTTTTGTTTCATATCTTGTGATAAGAATTTCGAATTCCATATATTGAATGCTAATTGTACTTTTGTTTCCACTTTATTTACATTTTGTCATCACTTTCATCAACTTCTGGCAGTAGTAAATCCTAATTCTCCAGACGACAAAATTGCATCAATACATTGCTGTATTTGCTCTGGTGTCAGTTTAGCTATATCTAGTTCATCTAGACTGTATGAAGCAGTATTCATTGTACAATAGAAATCTAATAAACTATATTGTCTATTATACTTCTTATTACCAGAAAATGCAAATTATTTAACAAATGTGTCTACAGCTCGTTTTACGATTGGGTCTGTATTTACTCAATGAGAAATAGCTCATCCAAGTGCTCCTGTTACGGTAATTGTAAACATTCCTGCAATAGCTAATATTAGTGGAAGGAAGAATTTTTTAGAATACTTTTCTATCCATGCTAATATATTCTGCAAAAAGGGAGGTAAAGCTTTTGCAAATGCAGTATGCTGTTCATAGTTATATAACTTAGCGATATATAAAATTGAGAGCAACAAAAAGATATTTCTCGTCATCTCTGCAAATTCTTTATGTTGATTCACCAATGCATTCTTTTTTCAACTTCAAGCTGCTGCATCTCATGATAATACTCATGCAATTGCTCAAAGTGTCCCAGCAACCAATAATACTAATTTAATATAATATACTGTTTTATTATTTTTCAGTTTAGGATGCAATGACGCAATCTCTATTCACACATAAAATACAAGTAGTGCTATAGGGAAATGTACAATAATCGGATGAAGTTCTCACATATTTTTATGTAATTTTTGATATAAATATATTAGATATAACGTTTAGCAGATACAAATATATTTGCTACTTCTCCATGTGTATTGATTATTCCTCTCGGGTCAAGAGTATCAATTCTCACATTTGCAGTTCACTGTTCTGATGCATGCAAAATACTTCAAGATTCAACAAATATTCACACATGTTTAATATCACCAGATCATGCTTTTTCTTCAAAGAAAAGTAAGTCTCCTGATTGTAAATTTTCATATGATATATCAATTCATTTAGTAATTTGTTCGCGAGCATCTCTCAATAATTTGATACCAAATTTTGCATATATCTGCTGAGTGAGTCATGAACAATCAATTCAGGTAGACATTCTCCCTCATCGTAGATATGGCGCTCACATATATTCATGAGCTGCAAGTACCAAACTGCTTTGACTCATATCTAGTATGTCGTGATCATCTAATGTTCTAGTATCTCTCTCATATTTCTCTAATTGCCCAGACAATACATGTCACTCATATCCATCGTGTTGCAATTTGATACGCACAAAGTTCTCATTGAGTGTGGCTTTTCCTGCTACATGTTTTGGTTTCCAATCTAGAATTTCACAGATTTCACCAGATAACATGTATGAAACAGTATCAGCCATATGTTTCGGTTCACGCTTCATAACTATATTTTCATGACGTGTAGTGTAGAGCTGATTCATCACTTAAAGATATTTAAAATGGTAAATATTCTTTTTTATACTCAAAGATGTTTCTTATATCATTATATAATTGTGAATCATTAATAATCTTTTGCATTACTAGTTTAAAAACTTCGCGTTCTTGAGGTATAATTTTTCATCACTCATTTTGTTTATCAAATATCTTTGACAGAAATTCAATTTCACCACCTCATAGATACTGCTTACATCTTTCAAATACAAGTTCTTTTTTTTCTTCGAGAGTTGTAAAATAGTAATCGCTTTTGTATATTCCAGTTTGTAAATCTTGCAAATACGCTTGATTCGTACGGGGTTCACGTCATGTTCAAGGGATGATTTTATCATACATGTGTACTTGATTTGAATGAAAAAGATTCATTCTCTCAATTATAGTCAAATATCTTTTATGATTTTTATGGGCTCATTTTACTACTCTTTTAAAAAAATCTGAATAAGGGTTAAAATAGAGTAAAACTGGGTATTTAAGTAGTAAATCAGGGGTTGCAATACTTTTAAGTGTATCAATAGTTCATGATACTCTCTCTGTGCTATGAGTATAAAAACGAGGATATCACATACATATTTTTTTAATGTCTTCTCTTGTGCTATATCAAGAAGAAATCAAATGTTGAGCTTTTTTTCTAATTAGATCAATATTAACTGTAAAAATCATTGGGTATCTCATCAAGAAATTTTTTATCTCACTATCATCTCGTTGAAGTTGTTCTTTGAAAAAGGCAATATATTTTTGGTTTCTTTCAATAGCATAGTTAAAATAGCGCTCTATTCATGGTAAAAGTAGTCGCTTTTCTACTCCCGATTGTGTAAATCAAATACTATACAATAACTCAATATTCTTTTGTACTTTAGGAAATGTAGATGCTTTGATATAAGACCCTCTCAAACTACTTTGATGAAGATAGTCTATAATTCAATATGTAGTATTGTTCTCTTTATTAAACTCTTGTAGTGCTCATCGACGATTATATATTTTTTCTATTGGGAATGCTCTCATTTTTCTAGGTTGTTCACAACCAAATTCATCTTGATATTCGTAAAAATGCAATAAGATATCGCTTATTTTTCTTGCAGTAAATGTATTATACTGCTTATATCTATACTGTATTCTCTCGAGTTGTGAGAGTATTTCTAGTGCGTTCTTCACTGCTCTACTCTATAATACATAAAAAGAGTCTATATTGACATAATATCCATAAGATATATGATATCAAGTATAAACTCTTTCTAAGAAAAGCAATGAAAGTCTCTATGATTATTCAATTGCAAACATTACATTAACTTGCATTGTATATGTTGTTTCACCGGGGTTTATTTCTGTAGAAGGGACTTCTGCCTTTTGATCCATAGCTACTTCACGTCATGCAGCATACATAGGTATTGGTTGTGGATAGTTTTGTGTCATATCTGTAATAGATATTGGTTTTCCCAATTTTACTCATGCAAGATTTGCAAGTTGTTCTGCCTTTTCTTTTGCATTTTCAAACGCATCTTTTCTAGCAGATTCAAGTGCTTTCTCTTTGTCATCCACATCATAACTTCATCACTGTACCAAGAGTCAATTAATAGAACTAATATTATCTATAATAGTTCATGCACTATCAATCTTTCTAACCTTAACTGTTAATCCATGATTTCATACAAATCATTTTTGGACAGATGTATTATTTGTATAATCCCAATTTGGATACACTGAAATATTTGTAGAAGTAATATCTTTATCCTCTACTCCATTTTTCTTAAGTATCTCTTTTGCTTGTGATAATTTAGTAGCTAGAGCTTCATTTACTACTTTTGTTGTAGCACCTTTTTCATTTGCTGATATCGTAAATGTGAAAATATCTGGCTTAACATCAGTTTTACCTTCTCATTGTACAGTAATACTATTATTCATTAATGCACTATTTCATCATTGTACTATTACTTTTTCTCACGGACGAGAATACATCAAAAATGCTGATCATAGTAATCAAATAGCTACAATAAGTGCTGGTTTTCGATTAGTCATAGAAATATATGAAAGAGTAAAGAGTATAGTTCACTATACCCTTTCTTTTTGTATCTGCAAGAGACGATAATTATGCTATAATTGATACTGAAAATTATTTCTACTCCAAAACCACAATGGAGAGTGCATATCAATTGGAGAAATACCAGATCATTGAAGTAATCTCCATCGCCTTTGAGAAACTTGTTCCTTGGAAAGAGTATCAGCTTCTAATTGTGTAAGTACTCATAGTTTCACTGAGCACTGCAATACGTGAGTATCTGGAGCAATATCTATATATTCTCTATTTGATAAAATCACATCGCAGTATTTCTCTAAGATATGAGCTCGATAATGAAAAATCTTTGGTCAAGAAAGATATGGAAATCATTTTTTATGCGTTACTTGTATAACTTTTTGGAGTTCGAGAAAATCACAATCTACTGCTATTAACAAGCCTGATATCGTTCATCGATTTTCAGTAATTGTTTTTGCTATTGTTGACCAAGTAGCAATATGCTTATTTGGTTGTAATGCTATCTTATATTTTCACAATGCTTGTTGTAAATCAGTTGTTGATGCAGCTGCAGATTTGGCAATATCAAATACTCGATGGTATGATTGGTCATCATATGTTTTTGTAGCTCATTGCCACAACGCATAACTATCTCTTTGATAGTTCAATGCCATAGGAAGTGTAAAATATGTTAATCTTTCTTCATCATTCAAAAAAGTTGGATGAGCATCTTCTGGCATATCCATACGTCATAGTTCTCAGTTTGTATAAGCTTCTAAAAGCTTATGACAGTTTTCTATCAAAGACATAGTATGTATGTTAGTGCATAAATATATCCCATGCATATCTAACTATAGCTAAACTAATAGCAGAAATAAAGACAATACGAATAAATGCATTTCATTTCAAAAATGCCATTCTTGTACCAATCGCTGACCCTATCATATTGGCTATTGTCATTGGTAATACCAGTGACCGTATCATAGCTCATGTGAATCAGAATAATAATATTGAGCCGAAATTTGATCATAGATTTAATAATTTAGAGTATGCACTAGCCTTCAAAAAATCAAATCACAGTAATCAGATAAATCCTAGTATAAATAAATTTCCTGATCAAGGGCCGAGAAATCCATCATAAAATCAAACTACGAGAGCTATCAGGCATCATAATACAATATTTTTTTGTGTGAATATAATTTCTTTTTGTTTTGTTCCAAATTTCTTGTTTGTGTATGTATATATAGCTACACAAATCAGTGCAATAAGTATAATCGGCTTAACAATTTGTGGATTAATAATACTAACCATATGTGATCATACAATTGCAGCTAATGCACAAACGAGTATCCATAGTCATACTATTTTCCAGTTAATTGCAATACGCTTAGCATATTGTCTTGCTGCTAATGCTGTCCCAGAAAACGCTGGAATTTTATTTGTACCCAATAGTGTCGCTGCTGCTACATCTGGATAGACGATAAACAATGCTGGTATTTGGATAAGTCATCATCATCATGCTACTGCATCTACAAATCATGCAAACATTGATGCAATACATACAAATATTATATCTGTCATAATAAATAATTACATAATCATAAGATAAATCAATATAGCGCTTCACTCTTGTATATCTAAATCCTTGCGAACAGAAGCTTTAATTGGCAAAAGATAACATCAAGACTTTTTATCTGGGAAAATACTAGTGTTTCGCGAACAAAATCATACTTGAACTTTCACTTTTATAGATCATCGTCATTTTCTCGGTTGATTTTCTTGCAATTTTCTAATATCATTGCCAACCTTTTTTGGCACCGTGACAAAATGTCGTGATGCAGGAGAAACAACATTTGATCGTAGTCGAAGTTTCGCTTTAAAAGAAAGTTGTGGAAGCATGGGAATATAGCAATAGTACATATTTCGTTATTGAGTGGCGCTTAATATAGTTTTCGATATTTACTTTATGTTTTATGAATATGCATTAAACTTCATTATTTTAAGGATGATTTTTATAAGCACAACTCTAAACGGCTTAGTAAAATCGTGATTCCCATCAATATTTAACATATAAGCATTCTTGATTCTATTGTGCTCAGTAAATTGCATAATCTCATCTTGTAGTGCATAAATAATATATACATTCTTTCTCATTGCTAATTCATTGTAAAGAGAGACGACATCAGTATTAAAACGCTCTTTTCGATATTCAGCTGGGATAACTGTTGTAGTTCAATCAGATCTTTTTCTTCTTGTTTCTCCAGTGAGATCCATATTGTTTCAAGCAAGCTTTGTATATCTATGCAAAACATCCTTCATATCTGTATGAAAAAATGGAGAAAGCATAATAATTGAAGATACATGAGTAAGATCACACAATGTAGGGATAATGCAACCTTGAGAGTGTCATATAACAACAATTTGTGCATCAGGGTTATTTTTATGTGTAGAATTAATAATTGCTTGCAATTTTTTAGCCTGTTCGCTAAAAGAAATCGCAAAGAGTTCTTTTGTATCTTCATTAAATTCATTGTAATCAAAAAAGATACATGTGATATCTAAATGTACCAATGCGTCACGAATATCAGCAAAGATTCATTTACAATCTTGACGAACACCAAACCCATGTGAGAAGATAACAATTGTTTTACTCATTGTATACAAGATATTACTAAAGTATTCAATTCTCATTTGGGCTATTTGCATCTATCAACTGTCAAATATCCCATAATTCAGCAATTTTATCTCATTCAAATCTAAAAATATGTACTACTGCTACTTGTAGATTGTCATTGAGTTTCATCAAACCATGCACTACAACTTTATCATCTTGTGCAATTATTTGGTGTAAGATATATTCTTTTGTAGGAAAATTTTCATGATTCTCAATCATTCCTTGTTTCAATGCTGCAGTATCTCAAGGTGTATATTGATTATGATGACGAAAATCAGAAGCGAGATGCTTAGCATATGCTTCCTCTATTGCTCATACCATAATCATATGCAAAAAATCATGCGCTATATCTTTTAGTGACATATCATATAATTGATTATAAAACACTATGCAGCAGGAGGTATTTGTGTAGCATCCATCCAAAATATCTCCCAGATATGTCCATCTAAATCTTCAAGATCTTTCCCATACATAAATCCATGATCATATTCCATAGTTAATTTACCTCCTGCATCAAGTGCTTTTTTTACAAATACATCCACATTTTCTTTCGTATCAAGTTGAATAGCATTTAGTACTTCACATGTAGTATGACTATCAGCAATAGTTTTGTATGTTGGTAAAAATGTTTTTGTGAATGTATGAGTAAGTAACATTACTGATAGATTATCATCATATACTAATCCACATGCATCAGCATTACTCATTTGTTCATTTTTTATAAATCCAAGTGCTTGGTAGAATACAGTTGCTTTTGGTAAATCTGTTACAGGGAGATTAATATAGATTTTTGACATAATCGGTAATATTATATTATAAAGTGATTTTTTCTAATATATTTTTTCAATCTAATAACTTTTGCATAATAACAAAGTCGTATGTATCTATATTTACACAAAGATTAAAGTCGGTTATAGGTACTCATATTTCACTAAAGAAGAAGTTATTTGATCGTTGTACTTGTAAATCTTCTTTTACAATACTGAGGTCTATAGATC
>JAYTKZ010000111.1:0-9376 GCA_043729885.1 bacterium | reverse complement strand
AAGTACTTTGAAAATCTTCAATAGTATACTCATAGTGAAACACTATAATATAAAGTACTCTAATTATATAGAAACAGGCTTAATGCAACAAATTATGTGATTGACTAGCGTATTATTTTGGGTATAATATACCATACATTAGATAATATATTGAAAATCTTTGCGTATTTGGCAAAAAACAACGAATATACCTGTAGTACTATATATTTAATTCTTCTCTACAGTATGAAAAAGATATTCTCAGAGTTCTCTCGCTACAGCCAAAAAAAGGTTTCTATGAACCCTTCAGCGAAAGAGAAAATCAAACAAGATCTAAGAAATTACTATGCGTCACTATATGGTAATGATAGTACTGCCACAAAAGTCAGATGATTTGTCTGAGGATTTTTTCAACCACCGCTTACATTTGCAAAACTTGCAGTATATATAATTGGTACTACTACTCTAAGTACTTGAGTATATGCTAGTATTGCTCCAGAATCATTTTCACAAACAAGTAATGCAGTATCGACAACAGTACAAAAAGCTGTAACTACTACTCTAGAGGTATTACATATCAAACCTACATCATCTAGTGACGAATCATGATCAGATCAAAATAATGAAAACAAGGATGATGACAAAATGACTAAATGACAGAATGACGATAGTGATAGTGATAATAATGATAGTGATAAAATGAAAAAATGATGAAATGATGATGGAGATGATAATGATAAGAATGGACTTGATGACAATAATGATGAAATAGATGATAGCAGTAATGGTAGAATGATGAAATGATGAAATGATGAGATAGGTGATGATAAGGATAATGATAATGATAATGATAATGATAAGAATTGACTTGATGATAATAATGATGAAATAGATGATAGCAATAATGATAGAATGAAAAAATGACAAAATGATGAGATAGGTGATGATAAGGGCAATGAGAGAGATGAAAGAGATGACGACTAAAATATATTTATTACATATAATTCATGTTTGATCGACTCTTTGTAGGAAAGGAAGATGATATTAGTCTGATAGAAAAAGCAAAAACTAGTCAACACGACTTCGCTCGTTTGTATGATAAATTTGCTGATGTTGTATATCGCTTTGTGAGATGGAAAGTTGCCACAGATCAAGATGCCGAAGATATCGTTTCAGAAACATTTATGGCAGTCGCACAAAAAGTCAAAGATTATGATACCACCAGAGAACAAAAAGTGATTACCCGAATACTCGCTATCGCTCAATATAAATTCTTGGATCATATGAGAGTTGTCTACAAAGAAAGAGAAAACACGGTACCTATGGATGATTATTTTGATCCTGGATACGAAGATGATTTTGCAACAATACTAACCAACAAAGATATCTATGAAAATATTATATCGGTTGTAAAAACATTACCAGAAAGGCAGTCATCTGTCTTCTTTTTGAGGTATATAGAATGAATTACAAACAAAGAAATTGCAGCTATTTGCGATATTGAAGAGAAAACAGTGAGTAGTACTCTATCACATGCAATTAAAAAAATAAAACATGCAATGGAAGCTATATATAGTGGAGAGAAAGTATGAAAATAATTTTTTATAGTATTGTCAGTATATCTATAATTGTTTGAAAAAAGTAAATACAATTGATGTTTTTTATACAGCACTGTCTGCGGCGATATTAGCTACTGGCAGCCAAAAAAAGATTATTCATATATTTAGTCTTTGCTTAAGGTATCATCAGTATATTACGTACGCTCTTTCTAGGCGAGCACTGTGAATTGATTCTTTACATTGTATACAGGACTATGTAGAAAAACATTCCATCGCAGAAAACTTGTATATGCTATTGCTTACGCTTCTTCTACGTAAGAACCACAACAGACGATATACCATTAACTCCCCTCATATTTTCTCTGGGGAGTTTTTTGATTGTCGGTCATATCGACCGAGTGCAACGAGTGGAGATATCTCTATCCATACTAAGTCCTGTCATCCTGAGCAGAACGTTAGACTCCGTCATTCTGAGCACGTTCGCTTTGCTCAGTACAGGCTCCGCGAAGAATCTTTTTTATAACTATTGTTGTCTCAAACGAGAGTTGACTATGAGATTCTTCACTTCACGTTGTTCCGTTCAGAATGACCTTGCTTATATATTATCATATGCTCACCCTCTACTATCTGCTTTCCAAATCCAAATAATAATTTCAGTCATTCTCACTTCATATAAAAATCTATATTTTCAAATTCTAAGTCTATAATGATTTGGTTTTCATTTGAGAGGTTTTATATCTACAACTGTTGTAAAAGGATTTTTTGCTATAAGAGAAAATTTCTCGATAAAGTGACGAGCTATATACGGATGCGAAGATAAAAACTTATCTACTGATTTATGCGTGACAATAGTATATTGCATTTATTTAGCATGTTTCTTGACTAAAGTATCCCATTTTACTACGTTTTTTCATGTAACAAAATCTGCAGATTTACTTTGATATTCTGCTTCTAGTTCTGCTGTCCACATATCATCTGTTGGCACAATACCAAGTGAAATTCTTCCTTGGAGATATGCTTTCATCGTGTACTGCAAAAGTGATTTGAGCGTACTTCACTCTTTCTTGAGTTTTTGCAGTGTCTTTTTTTTGAGATCTTGATCAGTAGTAAATACAATTTGTGCTACAGCCATCGTGCTATATAATACATCTAAAAACTATATATAAACTATATATATCTTTTTGTATGTTGCAAGAGGAAATGGTTGGGTTATATCGAGCGAGTGAAGTTCTGTTATTTCGACTAAATGAACATAGCGGAGAATCTTCTTTATAACTATTGTTATCTCAAACGAGAGTCTATGTGAGATTCTTCACTTCACGTTATTTCGTTCAGAATGACTATGAGTGCTATACACAAAACACATCCATTGACTTACTTTTGACAAACTATATAATATTAGTATAAAATAACCGATCATTAAAATCATAACAAATGAGAAATAAACTACAAAAACTCAAAAGCAAAGCTAATTGCTTTTATACTATTGGTGCTATATGCATTGGTAGTATCATACTAGCGATTATTTTACTCTATAGTAAAGTATTTACTAATCCTTCAATACTTAATACCTTTTATCCTGCATTATGGTTTGTCCTCCCTGGAGGAATAATTCTTATGATGATTGGAGCAGCATGTTTAGACGAAGGGAATAGGATTAAACAATTACTAAACCCCCAAACCTAAATACGCTTATGCAAAAAACTACAGGCGATAAACAAGCAAGAACATTCGACAGAACAGACAAGTACATCATTGGACTCAACATCCTTGCATTCCTTTTACAGATATTCATGCCAGAAGGCAAAAGTTCTATCGTTGCATTTAGTATCTTTTCGATGACATTAAGTGTAATCACAATAGAAACATACCTAGCGTATGGATTTGTAAAAAATGTGTGGTTATCTGGAACAAAGCTCCTTTGCTATATGCTTGCAGTTGTTGTAATGTTGATAAAAGGAGGGCAAGAATTTATATTGACCCCATTTAACATCGCAATGATTGTTATTTGCATATTTGGCCTGGTGATACGATGGTTTATACGGCATTATACAGTCAATAAAAAAGCTGCTATACTGCTCTACATCCAAAATATTGCCAATCTAACCGGTGGAATATCATACTGTGTATCGGTTGTAAAGCACCCTCAACATTATGGTATATATTCAATACTGTTTTGGACACTCAACATCATTGGATATTGGATAGCAGTCAATCACATCATGAAAGCAAAAGGAGAAAAACCAAACTACATCTTTCCGGTGTTTGGCTTGGTATGTTGTGCTCTGTATGTGGTAACAATTATTATTATGAAAATAATATGACCTTGGGGATTTCACCCAGGGTTTTTTTGTTGGGTCATTTGTTGTTCGCATGTCACCCCGGACTTGATCCGGGGTCCATTGTTAGTGTGCATGGATTCCGGGTCAAGCCCGGAATGACAAATAAATTACACCACCAACCCCAAAACACTATGACTCTCCCCCCTCACCTCCTTCGCCAACTTCTCATCATCACGTAACTTCACTCCATATGACGGAATCAATCTAGTAATATCTTCTTTATATTCTGGAAATGCTTTTTCTACTATTTCAAGCATGATATCTACTGATGTAGAAGCTCATGGCGATGCTCCAAGTAAGGTTGCAAGTGACTTATCAGCTGAGACAATTACTTCAGTACCGAACTGTAATTTTCATCATTGTTTCTTGTCTGCTTTCATGATTTGCACACGGAATCATGCTTCTTTCAAATCCCAGTCCTCTTTTTTAGCGTCTTTGACAAAATCACGAAGTGCATCCAAACGGTCCTCTGTACTTTGTCTCACTTGATCAATCAAGTATTTTGTCAGAGGGATATTGTGTGCTCATGCTCAAAGCATTGTAATGATATTGTAATAATGGATTGATAATGGCAAATCCAAGAACGATCCTTTTCTCAAGAACTTTGTCGTGAATCATGCATATGGTCAAAATAGTAATTGCTTTTTTCAGTTGATGATACGAGTATCTAAATGTGGTACTGACATTGGAGGTGCTCACAATGCAGCTTTTCCATAGACCTTTGCACCATGTTTTTCAATGATTGCAGGATTGTTACAAATCAATCGTTGTCCACTTACTGGAAATCATCCAAGTCATTTTCTTTCAGCAATATGTGACTTTTGCAACAATGGCAATGCTCATCCTCCAGCTCAAATAAACACAAATGGTGTTTGAATATCTATAGTACTATTTGCTTTCATATAACGTACTTTGATAGTTCGTATTCACTTTTCATCTTGTGATAGATTCTTTACTTCATGATTCATATGCAATGATACATTTTCTGACTTCGTCAAATAATTTACCATAGCACGAGTCAATGCACCAAAATCGATATCAGTACCAATTGGCATATATGTTGCAGCGATAGGTTCTGTTGGATCACGATTCTCCATTACCAATGGCATCCATGTTTTAATTACTTCTGGATCTTCGCTATATTTCATCCCATGAAACAGATGACATGTTTGTAATCATTCATAACGAGTTTTGAGGAATTTTACGTCCTTTTGACCAAATACTAGACTACAATGTGGGATGCTGTTTATGAACGTTTTCGGTGAGGTGAAATAACCCTTTTCAGCCAAATTTGCCCAGAATTGTTTCGACACTTCAAACGATTCAACGATTCAAATCGCTTTACTAATATCTATACTTCAATCATCCTTCTGTGGTGTATAATTCAACTCACAAAAAGCTGAATGCCCAGTACCAGCATTGTTCATAGCATCACTACTCTCTTTTGCTATTTCTCCCAAGCGTTCAAAAATTCCTATCTTGAGTAATGGATTAAGTTCATGCAGTAGTGCTCAAAGTGTTGCACTCATAACTCATGCTCAGATGAGGACTATGTCGTATTGGTTGTTTGATTGCATAGATGAATATGATAATAAAGTTAGAACTAATATAGGATTATAATAATGTTTTTCTATGAGAAAATAAAAAAAGTAGTCTGCAAAAACAGACTACCTGTAAGAATTATCTCTATTAACTTTATTTTTTTGGAAGTAACGGTTCTATTTGTCCGTGCATAATTACAATAAGCACAATGAGAGATATCAAAAGTAAAAAGTAACGAATTAACCATTTCCTTTTAATATCAATTGACGGATAAGGCCGTGCATCTGAAGCTACTTCAGTTAAATCTTCTCCTTTCTTTAAACGAATCCGGTAGCTACCGTATGCCATTCCTAACAAAAGAAGACCCAGTGGTAAATCTACCCAAAACTCCATACTAAATCCTGGACCAATAATATATCCTACCATCATAAGTACGAAAATTACGGCCATATATCTAAATCGAGTTTTGCGGTTTGGCACAAAGTCATCAACAGACAACATAAATATCAGTAGTAACCCTGGATGTTGCATCATATACAAAACCACACAAAGCATTACTAATCCAATCCATTTAAACCATGGGCCAACAGATTGCAATATGCGTCCGCCATCTAAAGGACGAATAGGCAGCAAATTGAATAAGTTAATATAAATTCCGAAATAACTTAGGAGTAATAGTAGTGTAGGGTGAGATGGTAAAATATACCACAATCCCCACAACACTAAAGCTCCAAGTGTTCCTATAAACGGGCCTCCAAATCCAATATAGGATTCTTCATCTCGATCATCCATTGGCGGTGCAAATATTACAGCACCCAATAATGGAATGAATATTGGTGCAGATGTAGGATACCCTTTTCGTTTCATTGCCCATACATGACCCATTTCATGGATAAAGATAAGGGCAACTAATCCTGCACCAAACCAGAATCCAAATCTCCAACCATATACAAGTGCTGATAAAAGCATTGTGAAAGCAGTAACCAGGTATTTGGCTGATTTTATCACTTTTACAGCTTTTAACATTTTAACTAGTTTGGTTGATTTTAGCATAATGCCAATTATTGTATTTAACGGCATTTTTTTCTTTTGTTCCATATATTTGAATAAATTTTAATGTTCAACAATACAAGAATTATATATATTGAAGATATGATTACAACACATATTGACATATTATTATATACACTCACAGTATTTTATTGACTATAGAAATTAGATAAGATTACTTTACCTGTATCCACCATTCGTTTGTTCTCATCAATGGCATAGTTCGTGGGTCGTTGTATTGGTTCAAGATTGGTTCTGCGGCAGTGGTCTTTTTTTGATCAGCGAGGGCTTGTTTGAATTTGGCTAATTGACTATTTGCTCTTGATTCATTTGCATATCATGAAAATTTCCACACGTAATATTTTTTTGCAGGAACTTCTATAAATGAAACGTTTTTATTGTTTGGTTGTGGAAGTGTGTCGAGAGTATATTTACTTGGCATCATAAACGATACACGATATGTATTTCACTCTTGTTGAGTAGCTACTGGCGCTGTCATAGCAATACTTGTATTTGATTTAGTCAATGCAACCGGCGCTGTCATAGCAACTGGTTTTTTAACTGTATTTCATCCAAAAATATATCAAGCAAGTTGACGGAATCAGTTGTTGATAGCTTGACTTTGATCTCATGTCACGATAACTGTTGCCTGTATCATCGGTGCAATCTCACGCAATTCTACTCCTCCACTCAACATACTCTTTGACACCACCTTTGGATTTTCAATACTCCTCGTCCCGAAATACGACCAGAGAATCCAGATAACAAGAAGTGCACCTACTATAATAAGAGCTATTTTCATTGTAAAGAATTGAAAAGTAAAGGTATGTAATATACCTAGCCTATGCTTAGGAGGAAGGAATGCAATGGGAGTGTTGTGATATCAATATAATTTTCTCTACTTCCCTTTGAAAAACAAATCTACTCTAGTATAGTAGCAGTATTACTTTATTCAATACGACACTTCATACATGCAATTCGATCCACAAGCATTCTCTACTAAACGAAGAAGTTTTCGAGATACTAATCATACATACAAGATTACAAACGATACTAGTAAGCCAAAATTCTATGTGTTGGATATGTTTCCATATCCTTCAGGAGCTGGGTTACATGTGGGACATCCATTGGGATATATAGCAAGTGATATCTATTCTCGTTATATGAGGATGAAAGGATTCAATGTATTGCATCCGATGGGATTTGATGCATTTGGATTACCTGCTGAACAATATGCAATCCAGACTGGGACACATCCAGCTGCTGCTACTGCAAAAAATATTGATACATACAAGAAACAATTGGAAAACTTGTGATTAAGTTATGATTGGTCAAGAGAAGTAAATACCTCTGAACAATGATATTACAAATGGACACAATGGATTTTCTTGAAGTTGTTCACGCATTATTATGATCCAAGTATCCAAAAAGCTCACCCTATTACTGAGCTTGTAGCACAGTTTGAAAAACAAGGAAATATATGAGTACATGCTGCTAATTCTGAGAAACAACAATTCACTGCTGACCAACGAGCAACATTTTCACCAAAGCAAAAAGATGATGTATTGATGAATTATCGTTTAGCATATCGTAACACTGGATACGTAAATCGATGTGAAGCATTGAACACAGTATTGGCAAATGATGAGGTGAAGAATGGGGTCTCAGAACGTGGTGGTCATCCAGTAGAACGTAGAGAAATGAAACAATGGGCACTTCGTATCACTGCATACGTAAATAGATTACTTGATGATTTGGAAACACTTGAACGATCTGATGCATTGAAAGCGATGCAAAAAAACTGGATTGGGAAAAGTGAATGAGCTGAGATTGATTTTGTGATTTCATGAACGGAGAGAGATCTCTCGACTTCGCTCGAGATGACACAAAAAATAACTGTCTTTACTACTCGTCCTGATACATTATTTGGTGTAACTGCTATCGTGATGGCACCAGAAATTGCATCGATAGATGCAAATATTCCGCAGGAATATAGTGCTGCCGTAGAAGAGTATCGCAAAGCTACATCACAGAAATCAGAGGTAGAAAGACAACAAGATGCAGAAACAAAATCTTGAGTATTTTCAGGAGTATACGCAATCCATCCATTGACGAATCAACAAGTGCCAATATGGTTTGCTGATTATGTACTTCCCGACTATGCAACTGGCGCAGTGATGTTTGTACCTGCACATGATGAAAGAGATTTCGATTTTGCAAAGAAACATGGATTGCCAATTATAGATGTGATAGCGCAACATTATATTTCATGAAATACACCAAGACCTGATAAAGAAACAACTATCAGATACAATGTCCTTGCGATGTTATATAACCAAGATATGACGAAAGTTCTTTGTCTTGATTGGATTACAACTGATTGGAAATCATTCGTAATGGGATGAGTTGAAGAAAATGAAACATGGGAAGAAGCAGGGAAAAGAGAAATCATTGAAGAAACTTGATATACGAATATAGAAGTATTATGAAAAGTAAGATGAGAAATCCATGCAGAATATTATGCACCACACAAGGATAATAACAGATATAGCAAGGAAGGATGTGTAGTCTATCGCCTCTTGTGAGAAGAGAATACATGAACAAGAGAATGAGAAGAAAATCATAATTTAGTATGGATTCCTGTTGAAGAATTGAAAGAGTTCCTAGCAAATACACCAGGAGAATTTAACTGAAATCTTATCTACTTCCAAAGATATACTGCTGAGAATCAAGCATATACAGATGAATGAATCCTCATCAACTCATGAGAGTTTGATGGTATGAAAAATACTGATGCAAAGAAAGCTATCACGGCACATTTGGAAAAAGAGTGAAAAGGAAGAATGCATATCAGTTTCAAATTACGTGATGCAAGTTTCAGTAGACAAAGATATTGGTGAGAAC
>JAYTKZ010000110.1:0-25824 GCA_043729885.1 bacterium | reverse complement strand
ACCTCGAGTTTAACTATAATTCAAATTAAAGCTATAAACTGAATACTATTGAATCATATGTGAAATATATTTGTTATACCCCAATACAATAATCACATCAATATTATAAATATTAGAATTACTCCACTAAATCAGAAAAATTTTCATAAAATAATATTACTTCTTTTGATATTCTTTGATGCGAGCAGGAAAATAGTGTTTTGTGATATTTCTTGTTGAAGGACATTGGTTCCAAAAAACACTACGAGTATTATTCATGCAACTTCAATTAAACCAATTCAAAAATCTCTAATTACTTTAGCTTGTTCACTAAGAGCTAATCATCAAGCAATAATAGTTGATATCATCAATAACGCTCATATTCAAGCTATGATATATAATATTTTCTTTCTTATGTACTCTATAAAAGTATAGTATGCAATTGTTTTCATAGTATTTGAAAAATGATATGTAAATTATTTTGTATACCAGTATGATTCGTCTGCATATGAAGTAGGATTTGGGAATAACCTTCAGAATACCTTCCCAATAATGCGATTTGGACTAACTGTGTAATTAGTTCCAGATAGACAACCTAAACCGAAACAACAACGAGAATCAGTACTGAATCAACGATTATCTCAAAATACTAGAAATCAATTTTCTACATTAAATGTGCTAACTCAACATCTAGCTTCTGTAGTTACTCATTCAGCTAGATATCATTCAGATAATTTACTACATTGTTTTATGTCTTCATCCTTATTTTGACATACATAAACTTTTCATCATTGTAATTTAATTGTTTCTCAAGGCATTCAAATTATCCTTTTAATAAACGGGATATCTTTGCCTGGTGGAACAAATACTACTACGTCTCATCTTTTCATTTCACCATATTTTGGTGTAATTTTATCTACAACAATAAAATCTTTATTATGAAATGTCTCAGCCATACTTGCTCATTCAACAGTATATGGCATAAATATGAAAAATCTAATAACTCATGCAATTCCAGCAATAAATACTAGGAATGCAAATATATCAAAAAAATCAAGGACGGATTTTTTCCGTCCTCAGTGAGTTCGATATCACTTTGTGAATACTCATCAACGCATCATACTATATCGGGCTAATAATTAGAAAGATTCTTGATTTTGTACTAGAATGGTAAGTCATCATTTGGTAGATCATGATGATCTTCTTCTATATGCTCACTACTACTAGATTCTCATTGTGGTCATTTAGCATCCAAGAAGATAAAGTTTTCAATAATAATCTCAGTAGAGTATCTATCACTACCAGTACTATCTTGCCATTTTCTTGTTTTAAGTCTTCCTTCTACATATACTCTTTTACCTTTTACAAGGTATTTTCATAGTACATCTGCACTATTTCCATATGCCACACATCTGTGGTATTCAGCTTCTTCTTGTAGATTCCCTTCCTTGTTTTTATACTTTCTATTTGTAGCAACTGTAAAGTTCACTACTGATGATCCAGTTGACTCGATTTTTTTTACATCGAGATCACTTGCACATCTTCATAGAATCATAACTCTATTCATATCCATAGCCATTTTCCAATATAAGAAGATAAAACATATGACAATATCTGTATATAGTTAGGTTTCAGTAAAAATCAATTGATTTTTTGTTTGAATTTACTACATACTGATTACGCCACAACGGCAATGTATTCTTTTGGTATAAAAAAACAAAGAATATTGTAGGAAAAAAATATGACAAATATTCTTATATGATGATATTGCTTTGCGTAAAGTTGATATCAAATCAGCTTAACAAAAACAATATATTGGCTAATCTAATAGATTATGCCTGGATGGCGGAATGGAATGAGTGAAACGAAGACACCCGGCTTTAGCAGGGTTGGTAGTAACATATTTGTTATTATGTAAATAGAAAAACCACATGCCTGGATGGCGGAATTGGTAGACGCGCTAGACTCAAAATCTGGTTTCTGCAAGGAAGTGAGGGTTCGATTCCCTCTTCAGGCACCATTATGTTTTGATTTATATCTCCCTAATATATAAACACATGTCAACACAAACAACAAAAAAACAACCAACAAATCCATTTGTATATGTAATTGCTGCAGCTATTATTGCTACTTTAGCTCTTTGATTACGTTTCTTAGTTGATGCTCTTGATTCTAATAATTCAAGAATTGAACAAGAAACTAACATTACAAACATCTTAGTACCAAAAAAACCAGAAGTTAAAACACCAACACCTACAACTACGGCAACAGGTACTGCTACTGGAACAACTCCTGCGGCTCCAACTGAAGCTATGCCTAAATAATTTAATGCTTAATTAATACAAAAACTGTATCGTAGTGGTACAGTTTTTTTGTATAATCTTTTTTAATTTATATTATATTATAATTCAATTGACCAAAAATATTGAGGATACTTTTCTTGTAGAGGATGTTTGACAATTCATCTATCTGTTAAAAGAGGAATCACTACACAGCGCAACTTATTATCTTTACACGCTTGAATACATTGATTAATTTGCTTTTGAGACCAAAAGAAATCACTTATAATAATAGTTTTTTGTCAAAAATAGTTTTGAAACGAGGGGAGACGAGGTATAGTTACTTGTGTAATATGATTCCATTGATTGTCTCATATGTAATTTTCTATTTTTTTAATAATATTATCTACTAGATCAAATATATTTTTTGTAAATCATTTGTGTCGATTTTGAGATACAACATATACTACTTTACCAGAAAATTGCGTATCTTTGTTGAAAGAATTACTCATAACCTCTCATGTTTGTGCTGTTTTTTTCCGATTTATATCTGCACTTGTATCTGTCTGTGGATTAAATGTTTTTATAGTTTCAATCTCAGATCTTGATTGTTGTGCATCTACTCAAGAAAAAAATGTTAATATCTTTTCAACAATCATATTATAATATTTATATAAAATTATTCATTTATTCATAATATTTTCTTAAGCACTTCTTTATCACTTCGAGGTCTTTTCCCAAAATTTGTTAATTGAATATGCTCATGTCATTTCCCTGCAAGAAGTACAGTATCTCATGGCTTTGCTACTTCTACTGCCATTTTTATAGCGTATTCTCTTTCTGGTAGTATCATATATGAATTTCAAATTTCTCTCGTTATGCCTTTTGTAATTTCTTGAATGATACGTAAACGAGGTTCTGAATCTGGATCATCATCGGTCACTATAACTATATCTGCAAGTTGGTCAGCAATCTTTCACATTTCTGGTCTTTTATATCTATCTCTATTTCCTGGCGCTCCAAATACAAGAATATTTTTTCATTCTCACTTAATTGCATTGATATATGAAAGTGCTGCTTTGAGTGCATTTGGTGTATGTGCAAAATCTACGAAGTAACGAACTCAATTATGTTCTACTGGTTCCATACGACCTACAACTCATTCAAATGATTTTAAACTTTCTGCAATCTTTTCTTGCTCTACTCATAGTACTAATCATGAAGCAATACCTGCTAGTGTATTGTATACATTATATACGCCTGGTAAATCTACTGCTATTTTTGTTGGATTACCTAAAAAATCTATTGTAAATTCTGTATGATTATATGATAGTTCTATATTATCTGCTTTTACCATAGATGATGATACCACACTGTAACTTAACATTTTATCAAAAAATAATTCATCAATTCGTTTTCTTCCATTGTCATCATCTTTTGGTAGAATTGCAATTTTTGATGGTTTTTTGTTTTTCATAACTTGATAGAATAATTGTTTTTTTGTATTCACATAGTTTTCAAATGTTTTGTGATAATCAAGATGCTCTGGTGTTATATTGGTCAATACTGCCATATCAAAGTTAATTCATTCAAATCTATGTTGTGCTATACCATGAGAAGCCACTTCCAAGACTACATAAGTACATCAAACTTCTTTTGCAATCTGTAACATCTTCCATAATTGAAACGGATCAAGTGATGTCATTTTATATGTATTTGCAATTGTTTCATCACCAAACTTAATTACTGCAGTTGTAATTAGAGCAGTCATTCCCAGATTTTGATTTATAATATGATGGATGATATTTGATGTTGTAGTTTTCCCATCAGTACCAGTTACTCATATAATAAACATCCCCTTTGCTGGATTCTCATATACCAAACGAGCAATTCTAGCATACATAATTTTCCACTTTGTGTAGAAAACAGAATTTGCCATTAATGGAGCTCGGTACTTGTAGAGAATTAGTTTTTTGATTAATGGAATCATAGGTAATCACTATGTATAAAACAAAATCAATATAAGTTTTTTCTTCCAAGATACAATATTAGTAAAATCCCTTGCAATTTTTAAAATTAGGAGTATAGTTTAACCTATACCATAGGTATAGGTAGTATTTATTATTTTACTAAGACGCAATGATTGCTGACAAAAAAAAGCTTATCCTAACTGCTAAAAAAGCGCTATGAACTCTCAATAAAGTGATTGATATGACTGAAAAAGATGTCTATTGTGTTGATATAGCACAACAAGTAAATGCAACTATAGGATTATTAAAATCACTCAATAGTCAATTATTAGAAAACCATCTAATGTGTTGTGGTAAAAATAAATTAGTTTCATCTGATCCAAAAGAACGTGATCAATTTATTGCAGAATTAATTAAAGCATGGGCAATCACAAATAAATAATTTTATTTTCCTTCTCACCCAAATGCAAAAAAGTATTCATATTAACGGTATGCATTGTAAATCATGTGAACTTCTTATTAAGAATGGAGTTAATAATATTGATTGATGTGAAGTGAAATCTATTTCACACAAAAATTGAAATTTAATTGTGGATGTAGATGATGAATCTAGAATATTTGATATAGAGCAAGTTATTCAAGAAAATTGATATACTGTTTGATATACTAAATCTAAAAAAATATCTACTGAAACTATTCTTGAAAATATTACTCGATTGGTATGAGCTAGTATAGTATGATGGCTATTATTACAAACCGATTTTAATTCGTTGATACCAGATTATACAAATTTGAGTATTTGAGTTGCCTTTATAATTGGTTTAATAGCTTCAGTTTCTACTTGTTTAGCAGTGACTTGATGAATTATAGTATGATACTCAGAAACAGTGCAAACAAAAAAACCATTTTGGACACAAATTAAATTCCATATATGAAGATTAATTATGTTTATTTTAGGATGATTGTTTTTGTGATATATTTGAAAACAATTTCAATGAACAATTTGGATAAACACAATTCTTAGTTTTGTAGTGTGATTTGTTTTACTGTATCTTGGATTACAATTACTTTGATTTCTACCTAACATTTCTAAACTTTGATTCCATTTGCCATGACGAATGAGTAGATGAGTATTTGCATTAAAAAATCCAAAATATTCACCTATTGTATGAGCGTTAACATTCTTGTTACCATGTTGATTTACGCAGAGTATGCAACTATTTGCACTTCAATCTTGAGATCCAATACAATGAGCTTTGATGCTTTGATTTTTTGCATTATGAACATTACCAGTGTTGTTGGGTATAGGATTATGAACAAAATATATAAAAGATAAACTAACTTTACTTAATCCATTAATTGCATCACTACTTGTGATTTTTGGAATTTACACAATATATAACTGATATAATATTACGCATGCATTGATATGAAATTCATCTACTAATATTGAATCGACATATGCTTGAGAAGTAGAGACTATACAAGTTGGGTATGATTGATCATATTTTGTTCCAAAAACAATTAAACTTAAACAATGAAAGAGATATATCGTTAATGTAACACCTACATCGGATTGAATATGATGTAAGTATCAAGTATTGATACCTGGTAAATGACCACATACAATTAAAAAATGAGAACAATTCCAAATTCAAATTGATGGCACTAAGCCATGAAAAACAAAACTTGTATGTGCTTCTATGGGTATGTTACAATGAGAGGTTGTAGTTGAATAATAGTAAAATTATCTACGTAAATTTATTATCGTATACTTTTAGATTTCTTAAAAAATAACGTCAATGAAAAAAATTCTACTTTCAGTACCAGATATACATTGTCCATCATGTGAAAAATTAATCCAAGCAAGCATGAAAAATGTACAATGAATTAATAATGTGCATGTCTCATTAGAAAACAGAACTGTTGCTGTAGAGTATGATGAAACAAAAATTTCAATACAAGAAATTATATCATTGATACAAGAATGAACTTGATATAGTGTTGAGGAAAAGAATGGTGATATATCAAAAACTAATTGAAATGATGTTGTATCTATTTCTTCTCCTATTTCTGCTTCATCACTAGTGAAATCATCTAATTTGATATCGCTTGATATTGATGGCATGCATTGTAGCTCTTGTGCATTACTTATTGAAAAATCATTGAAAAAAGTTGCTGGTGTAGAAAGCGCTAATGTGAATTTCTCATCATCACAAGCTATGGTTAAAACAACATCAAATGTTTCACAGACTGCATTGTTAAAAGCAGTAGAGGACGCATGATATGAATGATCAATTCACAATGATAAAAGTAATAATGAAACAGAGAAAAGAGATAAAGAAACAAAACATTGGAAAATAAAATTTATAGCATCAGCGCTTTTGAGTTTACCAATGATTGTATTTATGTTCTATGATTTTTTCCCATCTATTATGCCATGGTGAAAAATTGTTATGCCTCGAATGGCAATAATTTCATTGGTACTTACTATTCCTATTCAATTTATTATTTGAGCTGATTTTTTTAAGTGAGCTCGGTCTGCATTCAAGATGAAAACATTTAATATGTATAGCTTGATTGCAATATGAACATGAGTAACGTTTTTATATAGTTTGTATAATTTTATACTTTTTATATATCAAACATGATCTTGGCTTGGACTAGATGGAGAAAAGATTCCGAACATCTATTTTGAAGTAGCTGGCTTGTTAATTATGTTTGTAATATTATGAAAACTGTTGGAAGCAATAGCTAAATGATCTACTTCACAAGCAATAGCGAAACTGATGTGACTAGCTCCAAAAACAGCTAAAGTTAAAAAATGAAACACATTTGTAGATGTAGCAATTGATCAAGTTGTAAAATGAGATATAGTTCTCGTTAAACCATGAGAGAGAATTCCAATTGATTGAATTATTGTTTCATGACATTCAAGTATTGATGAATCTATGTTAACATGAGAGAGTATGCCGGTAGAAAAAAATACTTGATCAAAAGTATTTGGTTGAACTATCAATACAGTATGAAGTTTTGAGTTCCAAGTTACAAAAGTATGAAATGAAACAGCACTTGCTCAAATTATACATCTGATCCAAGAAGCACAGTGATCAAAAGCTCCAATTCAATGATTCGCAGATAAAATTTCATCAATATTTGTACCATTGGTAATTAGTATAGCTCTTCTAGTATTTTTGATACGATACTTCCTTATATGAGTAAGTTTTGAAACAGCACTACTATATTTCTCTGCTGTAATTGTTATTGCATGTCCATGTGCATTGTGACTAGCAACCCCAACTGCATTGATGGTATGAACAGGTAAATGAGCTGAGAAATGAATTTTAATTAAATGAGGCGAACCGCTTGAAACACTCTGCAAAGTAGACACAATCATCTTTGATAAAACATGAACAATTACTGAATGAAAACCAGAAGTGACAAATGTTATTACTACAACTTGATTCAACGAAACTGCCTTGCTAACTATATTATCTAGTTTAGAAGCTACATCTGAACATCCATTAGCTGATGCAATTGTAAGATATTGAAAAGATAAAAAAATCTCAACTAGTGTAGTATCACATTTTTCAGCAATACCAGGTAAATGAATAGTAGGTGAAATCGATGGGCAAAAATATTTCTTGGGGACAAAAGTACTTTTGTGAGAAAACAATATTGCACTTGTTGATCAATACAATATAGAACAATTAGAATCTGAGTGAAAAACAGTAATGTTGCTTGCTACAGATACACAAATGATCGGAGCAATAGCGGTTGCTGATACTATTAAATCAACATCTGTAGAAGCAATTAAAAAACTTATTAATATGTGAATCAATGTATATATGATTACTTGAGATAATCAAAGAACTGCACAAGCAATTGCCAATCAAGTATGAATTAAAAATATCTTTGCTCAAGTACTACCAGAACACAAAGCATCAAAAGTCAAAGAACTTCAAGATCAATGACATATAGTAGCTATGGTTGGTGATTGAATCAACGACTCTCCAGCACTTACACAAGCTGATGTTGGTATTTCAATGGGTTCATGAGCTGATGTAGCAATGGAATCATGAAATGTGGTAATTATGAGAAATGACCTGAATGATGTAATTACTGCTATCAAGTTAAGTAAAGAAACAGTTAGCAAAATTAAACAAAATATGTTCTTCGCATTGTTCTATAATGTATTGGGAATACCTATTGCATGAGGTGCACTTGCAACATTGTGATTAACACTCAAACCAGAATTTGCAGCATTAGCAATGGCTATGAGTTCGGTGTCTGTTGTATTGAATTCATTATTACTCAAACTCTTTAGTGCAACAAAAAGAAATCGATTATCAACTTTTGCCCCAGTAATTATGACAGTATTGTTTTTAGGCTTTTTCTGGAACTTTGCTCAAATATGAAATTGACAAAATATTACTTTAATTAGTAATAAAATATCACCATCATTGAAAACAGATATTAATGCTTATTTAATAAATACCCCAAACAAAATTTGATTTACACCTGGGTGAGTACCAAAAATATTCTTATGAAATAATAAAATCGTTGTATGATTAAAATTAGTAGATTGAGTATGAAATTTTGAAAATCAAGAATCTATCAACCTAACAGGTGTGAAACAAACATCATGAGGAGCTGAAATGATTATTGGATTTAAAGAAGCACAAATGATGATCAAAGAAAGACTTATCAAGAAAGCAGGAGATAGTTTAAATTGATTCTTTGGGCTTGATAGCGTGAAAATTGTGTGAATACTTGCTCCTACAAATACTTTCTTGGATGAAGTTCACATTATGAACTGAAATGCATTCAATTGAGTAAATGTTTCTCAATGACTTTTCATCACACAATCACCACTTGAAGAACTCAAGATATTCTATTTGTATGATGACAATAGTATTCCTTTCAAATTACAAAATATCATTAACTCTAAAAAAGCAACATATGATTTAAACGATAAAAAATATGCTGCAGCATATATTGGATATGATGAAGCAAAAATGATGATGAATGAAAAACTATTTACGAAACAATATGATACTATTGATAACCTATTTGGTAATGATATTATTATTGCATGATTGCCAAAAAAGACATATACTGCACTTGATATGATACATTTTGTATCAAAGAGTGTATGGAAAAAATAATCTTTATATAATTACATAAACTGTATGTTTAAAAAACACATTACTGATCTTTTATGATATATATGAATTTGATTTATATGATGATCAATAAGCCACTGATTTTTCTCTGGCACAAGGAGCGTAATCATGGCTATTATTTGAATTCTTATTTTTATTCTTCATGAATATTTAAAAGAAAGTAAAACTAAAAAATATACAGAAATTATTCTATTTTGATTACTGTATTCTATATCAATTGGTATGGTATCAGGATGACTTCAACATTTCTTAGATAGCCCATTAAGAAGTTTGCGAATTATACCTATATGATATTTTTTATCTTATATAATATATTCTGCACATATGAAAACAACAAACCGACTTAAAACTCTTAATATAGCTGTTTTATGAGCAGTTGTGTTGTGAATATCGTCATTTGCTGCATATAAATTTATTCCTACATCATGGTATAGTGGTATTGATTCACATCATAATGAAGATTCAAAGGATATGATAGATGATACTAATAATATGATGTGATGAATGATGATGAATCATGCAAATGTAGTTTCTGAAGAACAATTTATCCGTGATATGATTCCACATCATCAAGAGGCAGTAGATACATCAAAAGAAATTGTTGCTAGATCACAAAATCCAGAGTTAGTAACATTGACTACAAATATTATTGATGCGCAAACGAAAGAAATAGCTATGATGCAATGATGGCTAAAAGATTGGTATACATCTAGCACATGATCTGCAGACTATAAAAACATGATGCCTAACTTAACTATTGTCTCAGGCGAATCACTTGATATATTGTATTTGCAATGAATGATGATGCACCATATGTGAGCTATTCAAATGGCTGAATGAGTTTTGAAACTCAATCCTAGAGATGAAGTAAAAGATTTTGCCAATGATGTTATAAAAGCACAGTCAAAAGAAATTGAAATAATGAAAAATTTGATGATGACTTCAATGCCTGGTATGAAGCATAATATGATGGGACATTAGTCTATAATGTTACTTAGACCTCGACCAGAGGTCGAGCCCGGTCTTCGACCGGGTTTTTCTTTTTTATAAAATTACTTAATTTTTGACAATAATTATATTTTGAGTAAACTATAAGTGATATATCTTATATACATGCTCATATTAACCATGAATTATAAATGAAATAATATTCACACACAGAAACCAAATCTTGATGATTTTAATTTTGACTTTTCTAAACCTAAAACTCCAAATAAGAACCAACCTAAACTTCCAATAAAGAGTAAAGTACAACCACTATTTGATCAATGGGATCAAGATACTATAGACAAAGACTTTAGAGAGAAAAGTAAGTGTTTAAAATCTTCATGACTTCCTGTAAATACTATTGCAGAGGATTTATCTACCAAAATAATGGTAATTAAAAATAGTAATGATACTGATAAAAATACGAAGATAGAATATCTCTATGAACAATATAATAAATTTTACACTAAGTATCTACCAGAACATTGATGAGTAAATTGGAAACGCGCTAAAGAACTCAAGTTAAATGATGAATTAGATACTGATATAGGTTGGAAATTTCATGTTAATATAAAACCTGAACATGTGGTTGTAGTTGATACTTACCTAAAGGATGCTGGGTTTAATTTTAAATTTCTGCATTGAGGAGACATTGAAGATTGAAAAATATTTACAATCTATATAGGATCTTATGCTTTGATGAAACAATTAGCAGAAGTACTTCATAGGAATATCTGAAAGTATCTGTGTAAACCACAACAGTCTTGTACTGATATAGAATTTGCTCAATGAGTTGTATGAAGATTTGCTCGGGACTGAAGCCCTACGTGACGAACTTGAGGATATAAGTATGGATTCCCTGTTGAGCGAATGTATAGACATCAATCATATGAAAAAATGGAACTTATATCATATAGGATATTAAAAGAAAAATTTTTAGACTACTTTCATAAATAACTGATTTTCTATAACCAAAAAACCCTCCACGAGGGAGAGTTTTCTGAAAGGCATATGTAATATAAGAATATATTATCTAACAGCCTTTTTGAAATCAGATCCAGCTTTGAAAGAAACAACTCTCATTGCAGGGATTTTGATTTTTTGTGAAGGATCTCTTGGGTTAACTCCCATTCTAGCAGCTCTTTTAGAACTCTTGAATGTTCCGAAACCTTGAATTCTAACTTCTCCTCCTTTTTTTACAGTAAGGATAACACCATCTACTAATACGTTGATAGCATCGTTAGCTAATCTTTTAGAGATTCCTAGTTTTGTCGCTAAGTGAGCGATAAGTTGTGTCTTTGACATGTGTGTAGTCAGACGTAAAGAAATAAATGCACTGACAATATAGGTGTAAGATTGGCATTTGCAAGGGGATTTACGCATATTCACTCTTTTTTTATACTTTATATAATTGGCTTACACAAGCCATTATAAAGTAGTATACAGGTGAAACCTAGTGTTTTTGAGTTGACATATGTGAAATTATGATATTATATGTGATGTTTCCTACTGTAAATGAGAGAGCATTTCATTGATTCTTTTGAGTCATCTAGAGATTCTTTGTCTGATGGCATCCTGTGAAAGTCATAGTGTATCAGCTATTTCTTCGTAACTATATTCTTCAATATATTTCATATGAATAACTTCTTTATATGATCACTCGATTCCTTCCATTGCTTTTTGAATTTGTTCAAATGTAAATCATGTATGTACATGATTGAGAATATTATGATCGTCTTGTAAATTGTCTTCTCGTGATTGAGTACTTCATTCATCACTATTATTACTTGAAAAATTTGCGAATGGAATTTCATCATGACGTTTGAAATGATCTTTGATATGGTTTCTTGCTATAGTCCACAGAAATCATGATAGTGATGAACTAGTATCTAACTTTGGTAGTACTTGCCAAATTTTCATAAAAATCTCGCTAAGGATATCCTGTATTGTCCCTTCATCGAAAGAGTAGTTTGATTTAATGAAACGATAAAATTGATCTACTAACTCATCGTAGATTACACCAAATGCATGTGCATCATGCTTTTGTAATTGTTGTAAAAACTTTTTATCGTATTCTTTCATGAATTAATCTAATAGTAGAGTGAAATAATGCTAGTGGATTTTGGTGCTTTTGCAATAGATTCACGTTTTATTACTTGTCATCCCGGACTTGATTCGGGATCCATTTTCAATTGATTAGATTCCGGGTCAAGCCCGGAATGACAACTGCGCTCGGAATGACATAGCTTACTGCGCTCGAGATGACAGTACTATTTTTTCAAATTAAACAACATTCATATATCAGCTCATTTTTCTTGTAATAAGATTTCTTCTACTGTAAATCATAGCTCTTGTGCTGTTTCTTTTATGTCTTCTGGTTTCCAATGAAAGTCTTGAATCTTGAAAGTATCATTGGGTAGTTCATAGACATATTCACGTCTTTGAAAATTGTGTAATATAATTAAGTTTCAACCTTCTTTTAAGACTCTTTTAGTTTCAAGTAAAAAATGTTCTAAGTCACGAATATGTATAATGACGAAAAATGCTAATGCTACATCAATTGATTCATCTTCAAAAGGTCGTGACTCTTCAATATCTCATAACACTCTTTCTACACGAGACGGAGCGCGTTTAAGAAGAAGCTCTGCGACATCAAACCCAATATATTTTGTAATTCCCTTATCAGCAAAATAACTATGCATTCTAGCATCACCTGAACCAATATCAAGTATTGTCTTATCTTTTAGAGACCTTGGGAGAAATCTTTGGTATAGTCACTTATCGTAGCTAGCTAATCATTTGTGGAAAGTTTTATATATTTTAGCAGCTTTATTATATCCAGTTTCTGGATCAAGAACTGGTATTTTATGTTTATTATATCACATATTCAGTAATTCAAAATGTAAAATTCAGACTTCAGAATTAATTTTGAATTTTTGAATCCTGAATTATCGTTTCTTTGCTCCACCTTCATTTTTCTTTTCTTGTGTAATTTTCTCAAATAACTTATCACCAATAGTAGATTGCATCTTATCTTCTAGTTGCTTGTCATCAATTTTTAAAAGAGATTGGAGTTCGTCTATTTTTTCTCAAGCTAATTTAATACGATAGTAAGCTCTACTAAGCTCTCATACTATTTTTGATAGATCATCGTTTTTTGCAATGAGGTCAGTTACTTTGTTTCTGAGGATGACATTTTGTTGTTCAAATTCAGCAGCATCTGAACGAGTTTTATCAAGTTCGCTTCTTGCATTTGTTAGATTATTTCTAAGTTCATCAATAAAGTGTTTGTTATCATATCTGAAATAGAAAATTGTATATCAAACTAATCAACCAAGGAGTACTGAAAGTATAATAGTAGGTAGCATATTTAATTACGAATTACGAATTACGAATTACAAGCAAGAATATTGATGATACGAGTATTTGCAAGAGGAAGTAGTAAACTATGATAGTATATATTATTATCATAAATTTGAACTATGTCTATAGTTTACTTATTAATTGATAAAAATATCTTCATTTTTTTGCATTTTACAGTTAAAATCACTATAATTATATCATAGAATTTATTTCTCAAACAAAAACAAAAAATGACACAACAAAATGAATCACTCGTAACACTTCTTCATATGCTTAATAAGCTTGAAAATGATGTAGTGAAAGCAAAAGCGCTTGTACAAAAACTGTTTGGTGAAAATTGATCAGCGTATGACACGGTACCAGCTGCAATGGCTACTTCTACTGTTGAAGAAGATGGAGTACAAGTAGTTGAATGAAAGTTCGACGGTACGTTTATGATTGGGAATGATACAAAAATGTATCCAGTTCCTATGAATTATGCTTCTAAAACTAAACTTATCCCTGGTGATATGCTCAAATTGAGAATTATGGAAGATGGTAAACTAATCTACAAAGTAATCGGTCCTGCAGCGAGAAAATTCCTCAAAGCAAAACTCACTAAGACTGAAGAAGGTAAATTTATCGCATTATCTGAAGATAATAAAACATTCTCACTCAACCAAGCAGCTGTCTCATTCTTCAAAGGAACTGTTGGAAATGAAATCACAATCATCTTAAATGCTGGTGAAGATAGTGGATTTGCAGCTATTGAGGCGGTGATTAGTAAGTAGTTTATATACTATTAATTTAGTATGTTACATGAAAATCATGATGAAAATATAGATATAGAATGTAAAGATCCTAACATTAGTATAGTTATGGATTTTTTTTCTAGAATTCAAAAAATCCCTACTGAATGAGCGAAAGTATACCACAAAAATATGGAGTTTTGAAAAAAGGTGTATAGTAGATTCATTCATCAACCTAAATGAGAGAAGAAAATATATAGATCTAAAGATTTAGACGTAGATATTGATTTTCCGCAAACACCTCAACAACAAGAAAATGAAAAAAATCTTGTGAGTTGAATATGGTTACATATGTGTAACGCATGAAAATCGATCTCAAAGTGAGAAACAACATATTTAGTCTCATATGCATCATTAATATTTGATAAAAATCCTACTTTTAAGAATTGATATCGTAGTGATTGACAAGCATATACAGAAATAATAACATGCACCATTCAGAAAAAGTGAATACTTAAATGAATGTTTTCTAAACCTATACTTACTATATCAGTACAATCACCATTGAATGGTAAAAAAACTTATTCACTTGATTCATTAGAAGGGCAAGCACTCTTTGCTAGATGGGAAAATGGTCTTAGTGCTTGAGTAGAAAGTATGGAAATAGAAATAGCAAAGAGGAAACTAGAAAAAGAAAAAAACAAACAATTTTTACTTGAACAAAAAATAAAAAAACTAAAAAAGAATGAGTCGGCAGAAAATGAATCATCTTTAATAGAAGCAGAAAAGTTATTAGATAATATATAGTTGTATTATTATTTTGAAGTTTACTTCTAGCAGTAAATACTAGTAAATCATCCATTCTATTTTTTCTTTTGAAAAACCATCCAGCATCACTACTATAATTTCCAATGAACATCCCATCATCTGAGAAAAAACACTTTCAACAATTAGTTCTTGAGCGATATAGTGCAAACAAGAGAGATTTGCCATGGAGAAAAACAACAGATCCATACAAGATTATGGTGTCGGAAGTAATGCTGCAACAAACTCAAGTTCCAAGAGTGATTCAGAAATTTAATCGTTGGATGGAGTTACGACCAACTGTGACTGACTTGGCAAATGCGCCACGTACTGATGTGTTGCGTGAATGGTCAGGATTGGGGTTTAATCGTAGAGCAATAAATTTGCATGAGGCAGCGAAGCAGCTTGCGGCTGAAATCGCCACTCGTCATCCTGAGCAACGCGAAGGATCTTGTAAAAAGCCTAGTAATTCATGAGATTCTTCGCTCCGCTCAGAATGACGTAAACTATGAACTATGAACTATTCCCCATTCCCTAAGAAATCGATAGATTTCTTGATGTCTGATTACGCGTACCTTCGCTCTCTCCCATGAATCTGAGAATACACAGCAAATGCAGTCCTTGCTTTCGCATATAACCAAGAAGTTCCAGTAATGGATATAAATATCAAAAGAGTATTGATACATACATTTCAATTACCTCATGATACGCCACTTTTTGAGTTGCAAGAATTAGCACTATCGCTTGTTCCACAGTGAAAATCACGTGATTGGCATAATGCATTGATGGACTATGGTTCACAGGTGCTCCACAGTAGAGCTACTGGCATACAGTCTGCAAAACAATCAACATTTAAATGATCAGATAGGGAAGTTAGATGATGGATTATGAAGCAATTAGCTATCAAACCATCAATTACGATTAAAGCTATCCAAACACAATGGCTACTTAAAGATGTCCCATCAATTGTAGATTGACTTATTCGTGATAAAATGGTAGTTTTTACTACATGATGAAAAAACAAAACGATTTCTGTAAATAGTTGACTTTAGTTATAGAAATGGTATAATACTTCATGTTTTATAGTTTTTATAGAAGATGGGATCGGAAACATCTGGTATATGATATCATTGAAAGGTGAAAGATATAAAAAGAGCAGAAGATAATAGTGATTATATGATAGTTACTATATCTCCTGAATGAACTCAGAATCCAAAAGATAAAACATATAAAGTGTTAGATATATTTTTCCAGACAACTGAAGATAAAATTCGTAAAAAGATAGTATATGTTAAAGAGAGTGCCACATGAGAGTTACTTAAATTACTTAATGATAATTTTAATGTAAATGATAAAGAAGTTAGAAATGCTGAAGTTTTTTTTAGATATGATACACAAATACTCAATATATATTCTCATGTTTCTTTGATGCCAATCAAAAATACTCTTCGTGAGAATGTAAAAAAATATCTTAATTCTCCAGAAAGTAGATTATATATTAAAGATTTACTACTAAGAACTCCTGCTTATATTAGGCAGTATTGATACTTTAGTAAATTTACTAAAAAACTTGAAAAGGATGAAAACTATCAGTTTACTATATATGACTCAGAACATATACATTTTTATTGCGCCGCTTATGATGCAGCATTACTTTTGTTAAAATCAAAATGTCAACAAAACACATCAGGAGAAATATCAACTATTGATGCGTATTATACTCTCTATCAAGATAAAGTAGTAGATGAGTTAATGATTATTTGATATGATACATTCGAATGATATGTTGATATGTTTAAAGAAGAAATAATTCATAACAATAAATGACATACTACCTCATTGAGAGAACAACATATTTTACATATGTATGATTCATTACATCCACATATAAAATATTATTTTTTCTCAGAAAGTTTGACTTTACCGATTGATAAAGTGACATATAATTATCTTGTAGCGTTATACTATATGCAAGAGGTGTATGATAATAATAAAACATCTATTACATTTCATGAGGTGTTAGATAAACTTATTAAGTTGTATGATACAGCATACCCATGCTGATTACCAACTCAAAAAAGAAATGAAAATAATATATTGCTATTTGACTCTGACCTACATGAACATGAAACATTTAATCAAGATGTTTGAGCACAAGTATTACTAAATGAGTTTTTTGATTACTTAGCAGAAGAGCTTTATGAAGCATTTATAAATAATATTCATGTATCAGATCAACAAAAAAGTTATGGAGATATATTAGATATTAATATTCGAGAAAGGCTAAATAACGATACACTAAATGTACAACGATTTTATTATTGTTTACAAATCTTAGAAGAAATACATCATACCAGTCTTGCAAACAAGGGATAAATAATTATAAGCGAGGTAATAAAAACCAAATAATATGAGAAAAAACATTTCAATTAAAATAATCTGGAGAAGAATCAGAATCTTTATGATTTGGATGCAATTCCATCACTTCAAAAACTTTATTATGTTTTGGCTGAGAGTAGGGGTTATTCTTATTCTTATTGGAGTTGGTATCTGGGTATGGTTTACTGATAGTGCTAGCACTATAGGTATTTGGACGTCTATTGCTTGTTTTTTTGGAGCACTTTCATTTTATATGGGAGGTAGGGTTGCGATCAAGAGACTGAATAGAAAATATGTAGCTCATGCTAAAAGACTACAAGCAAAAATTGACACATTCCGATCAATATTCTAAAGGTTTTCTTTTAGGGTGTTGATCTTTTTTTAATGATGGAAATTATACTAAAAATTACTATAATTCTCCTATTCCCTATTTACTATTCCCTATTCCCTATACATGATCGATAAAAAACTTTCAGATATACTATCACAGGAACAACAACGTCAAGCAGAGTGATTAGAAATGATTGCTTCTGAAAACTATGTTTCAAATGATGTAATGCAAGCATATGCAAATATTTTCACGAATAAATATTCTGAATGAAACCCAGGTGCTCGTTACTATTGATGAAATGAATTTGTTGATGATTTGGAAAGAGAAACACAGCTGAGGGCATTGCAGATGTTTGGACTAGTCAAGAATGACGAAATGACAGAATGACAAAATAACATCACTTCGTCATTCAGTAATTCTGACATTATGAGCGAAGCGATATCAGATCGATGAGTTAACGTACAACCACTCAGTGGATCGCCAGCGAATCTATCAGTATATATGTGAATACTCAAGCCATGAGATACTGTGCTCGCAATGGATTTGAATGCATGATGACACCTCTCACATGGACATAAATTAAATGCATCTGCTATCTATTACAACTTTGTGCCGTATGGAATTTTGCCTGACTCATATGAGATAGATTACGATGATATTCGCAGCAAAGCTTTGGAATTGAAGCCTGCGATGATTATCGCGTGATTTAGCGCATATCCTAAAACCATAGATTGGAAGCGCTTTGCTGCGATTGCTGACGAAGTCAGCAAAACACATGGGTATAGACCAATCCTCATGGCAGACATAGCTCATATAGCTGGCCTGATTGCAGGGGAAGCAATTTCATCACCTTTTTCTTGTTTTGATATTGTTACTACTACTACACATAAAACACTTCGCTGACCAAGAGGAGCACTCATTTACTATCGTAAGAATTTTGAAAAACAAATCAATCGTGGTGTATTTCCAGGATTACAATGATGACCACATGAACATGTGATCTATGCGAAAGCAGTTGCATTTAATGAAGTACTTGATCCATCATTCAAAGACTATGCAAAAAAAGTAATTGAAAACGCGAAAGTATTGGCCAGTGAGTTAGTTGCTTTGTGATGGCCAGTATTGACGGGGACGACGGAGAACCATATAGTCTTGATGGATGTTACTAGCCGTCATCCTGAGCAACGCGAAGGATCTCATGAATGACAAAATGACGCAATGACAAAATGACAGGAAACATGAATTACATGAAAGATAGCAGAGGAAGTATTAGAAAAAATATGAATCTCGGTAAATAAAAACTTACTCCCATTCGATACTCGTTCACCTATGGATCCAAGTGGATTGAGATTGGGAACTCCTGCTATCACAACAAGAGGATTGTGAACTAATGAGATGAAAATAGTTGCATCGATTATTTCGAGAGCATTAGAAAACTACAGTGATGAATGAGTGTTGGATAGTTTGAAGAATGAAGTGAAGGAGTTGTGTGAGAAGTTCCCATTGTGGTATTAAATTAGTAGCTAGAAAATAAAAAAAACCCTAGACTGAAATCAGCTAGGATAATAATGTTGGTGGAAATTTATTTATCTTCCAAGTTCAGATCTTTTAGAATAGTTTCTCTTTTTCCTTCAAATATCAATATTAAACACATAATGATATTTAATATAGGGCAAAAGGTTACAAATACATTACCTAAGAACTCATTTACTTCAAATGACTTTTTTGTAAAATACCTACCTAAACCCTCTTGTGAACTCTTAAATAGTGATTCTTTAAGTTTGTATTTCAATGTTGCATATCCTAGGCAGAATGCCACAGGTACGATGTATAGAAATACAAGTAATATTAATTTAATTGTCATAATGTTTTTTTTGATGTAAATGTATTATAAGTATATAATATTATATGTCAATGTATTTATTTTTTAACTCTATTGTCATTCTGAGTGATAGAGAAGAATCCAGTACATGATTAGCTATACTCTGGATCCTTCACTACGTTCAGGATGACAAGATACTATTCCATGCCACGTCAGAAAATAAAAAGATATGACCGTATCAACAATGACCCACGAGTGATTCAGTGATTACAAAATCAACATGAATTGTTTCCTGGTACTCCAAAGATCGTTCTAGAACTAGCTTGTGGTAGATGAGAATATAGTATATGACTAGCACCAACTGCTCCAGATACGTTGTTCATAGGCGTTGATAGCAAATGAGATAGAATTGGGGTTTGAATAGATAGAGTGCATCAAGCATGATTAGAAAATGTTCGTTTTGTCTGTGGGATTATTCATCATATAGATCGTTGGTTTACTCCTGCAACTATAGATGAAATACGAATTATTCATCCAGACCCTAGACCCCGTGATCGTGATATAAAAAGACGCCTAACAAATCCAAGATTCCTAGCTATGTACAAGTCACTCCTCAAAGATTGATGAGTAGTGAGATTAAAAACTGATGATAGAGATTTATTTGATTATTCAGTAGAACAATTTCAGCTTGATGGATGGGAAAATATAGCACTTACAAATGATTTACATAACTCACCATTGTTAGCTGATCATCATGGGATACAAACGCATTATGAAAAATTGGCACTAGTGGATTGAAGAACTATTAATTATGGAGTGTGGAAGAAAGTTATATAAAAAAATCCCAGAGGCAATCCTCAAGGAAATTACTTTTATTGTTACGCATATATCCATTTCATCCAAGGTAGTAAATTTTGATGAATATCACTAATAGCGATTGTGTCTTTGATGCTGGTATTGTTTTTTTTATTTTCACCATAATACCCAATAGTTTTACAATCCTTTTTGATGTTGATAAGTAGCTGATGGTTATCAGTGTGCCACAATATATCAATAGTACCATTACAACAAGGATCAACTTCAGGATGATATAGTAATTCTTTTTGACTATATAATGCCTTTAAGAACTCTTTAGCTGTATTAATGACATTAGTATCAATAATTTCTGCTCCATCTTGGTCCCAATCTGTTTCTAATAGAGAGAATGAATCTAGTCTTTTTATTACTGTGTCTAATATATTCATATAAGTATATTTAGATCACTATCATATATAACTACTATACAATGTCAAATATTTTAAAAAACACCTATTCATACACCACATTATCAAAAAAATCTCAATCTTCCCCTGATCGTTTTCTAACGAATATAACTTTTTCCTGTGTATTTTGAAAATATAATGGCCAGTAGTAATAATTCTTAGTTTTACTATTTTCTTCATCCATTGTATCTGCATCATTTTCAACATTTACTGCTAGATTAAAATAGAGTCAATCAGGCTGTATATTAATATATACTTCAAATAGATTTCTAATTCATAATTTTTTTATTTGACTTTCAACACCTTTTCGTACTCATTCTGGTAGATATTCTTTCAGTCGTAGATGCAGAGATTCTCAATTGCCGATTTTTTTATAACTTTTTTGTCAATCTATACTAAGATATGCTACTTTTGCATCATACTCTTCATATTTTTCTTGTAGTGTTAAGAAAATAGTATTTAAGTCATCTATATCTGTATTATTAAAACAATTAAATAATTCAGTCATAAATATAGGATCAACTTTATAGGCTCGAACATAATATGATGCAGGATCATCTACTTTACTATCCAATGATTGTACTAATATGTCGTATATTTCTTTTTTAACTTCCTGCAAAGCACTATAACGAGTTAATATTTTTTGTATAAGAGTAGGGTCGAATGGAGGAACAACATTCATAGTATATCATATAAGGTTTCACAATAGTACATTTTTTCACATCCTTACAATAGCCATTAATTAAATACTTCTTCGCATTATTTACTAACCTGTCACAAAATGTCAAGTAGTTCGTATACTGAGTAGAGTTGCGAATTTAACACTTATTTATGACCATGTCACCTTCAGTTGACGTAAAAGCAAAAATTACACACTTTCTTGATGAAATTGGTAGAGTGAAAGCACGACCTTCGAAATATATACATCAATTATACGTCGTTTCATATCTAGCCCAAAAAATTCCTTGAGAAAGACAGTTCACAGAACATCAGATTACACAACTACTTTCTATGTGGCATACTTTTTGAAATGCATGATTGTTGTATAATGAATTACATATACAAGAACATCTTGATATTACATCGGATGGGGTTACATATAGAAGAAAGTAACTAGTTATTTTATCATTACTAACTTGTCTAAAGCGAAATAATCTATAATGGATACCACGGTCATTGCTTTCCCTCGTGATGATAATACAATTCTATTTACCACTAATTCTCTATATGCGAAAAATAATTAAAAAAATATCCTCAAATTGGAGAATTTTTCCTAAAGCTTTGTTAATATGATATATATTGAGAATTATTGTAGAAATAGTTACCTCTGCAAACCCTTATATTACGAAACGCATTATAGATTCTATACAATCTTGAAACGCTCATAATGAATTCTATCGATTGATAGGTATTTTTATAGTACTGACTTTTTGAGATCAAATATTGACTAAAATATCTGGAGTATATTCTTCAATCTTTAAAGAACATTTTTTTTCTGAGAAAAATCAAATTGCTTATAGAAAAATATTTTCATTGGACTATCAACAATATATAAATTTATGAACATGAAAGATTCTTAAAAGAGTTGAAAGGGGAATTGAGGCAGAATGGAGTATATTTGAAGCAATAATTAAACTATCTTCAATTGCTTTGATTCGTTTTGGGATATCATTTGCTATGATATTTTATTATCTCAATATATGAGTAGCATTTCTGATTATATGAATATTATTTCTTATACGATTTGCAAAAACGGCGAGAAAGAAATCTGAACCATTATATCAGGAAATTAAAAATATTCGAGAGGATGCATCACGTCAAGAAAGTAAAATGATTATGGAGAAACAATTAATTAATCTATCTACAAAAGAGAAAAGTGAATTGAGTTTCTATAAAAAGATGCTTGATCCACTCAAGAAACTTTCATGGAGAGCAGATTTCTGGGGATGACTGCCGTATGATATGATGTTTATACTCTTCCGTTTAATAGAAGCAGCATGATACTTGATTATATGACGACAAATACGAGCTAACGCAGCAAGCTTCTGAGATATAGTGCTAATTATCTGATATATCCGACAATTACGACGACCATTTGATATTTTAGCACGCTCTATTTCTGAATGGAGTAAACAAAAAGCAAGATATCAATCACTCCAAGAGATCTTGGATATGCCTATTACTATCAAAGATGGGACACATAAGATATCAATTAATGAATGAGCAATAGTATTTGAAGATATTGTATTTTGATATAAAGAAGACACATGAATATTTGATTCATTTAACCTCGCTATAAAATGATGAACAACATGTGCATTGGTATGACATTCGTGAAGTGGTAAATCAACATTGATTAAATTACTATTGAGATATTATGATCTTACTTCAGGTGCTATTTATATTGACTGACAAAAACTATCTGACATTGAGAAAGCTAGTTGGTACAAAGAAGTATGATACTTATCTCAAGAACCATCTATATTTGATGGTACTATAAAAGAAAATCTGTTATATGGAGTTGATGTGTCTCAAGAAATTGTAGAAGCTGATATGCGAAATGCATTGAAATTAGCTCAGATAGATACATTGATAGTATGATTAGAACACTGACTCAATACAGAAATTGGAGAAAAAGGAATAAAACTTTCATGATGAGAAAGACAAAGATTAGCTATTGCGAGAATCTTTCTCAAAAATCCAAAAGTGTTAATTCTCGATGAACCCACAAGTTCTCTTGATAGTATTTCAGAACACGCAATCACAAAAGTGATGAAAGAATTATTTGTTAATAGAACAGTAATCATAATTGCACATAGATTACAAACCGTGATGCATGCAGATAATATTGTTGTACTTGACCATGGTAGTATTGTCCAACAAGGAACGCATACAGAACTTTTACACCAAGAATGAGTATACAAGAAATTAGTTAATTTACAGAAGGGGACAATTGAGGAGTAGGAACAAACTATGTCATTCCGGGCTTGACCGAGGTGATAAATCTAGATTATATACCACCATAATACTTGAAAAAACGCCTTAATACGAGCGAAAGATTCTCTAGTCTCATATTTGTCACTATTTATATATGATGCGCGATCACTGACAATACCAATACTGTCTAAACCAATTCACTGTGCTATAAACAATGATCTTGGAAGATGAAAGTTTTGTGTAACGATTCACAATGTAGTAATACTTGGTATGCGTGTAACATGTGCGATACTATCAAATGTATTATATCATTCAACATCCACTATAATATCTTCTACAGGAATCCCACGATTGCGAATATAGGCAAACATAGCATCTACTTCATTGTAGTATTTCTTCCCGTTATCTCAGCTAATGATGATTTTTTTAGCTTTTTTGCGCTGATACATTTGAATACCAGTTTCGACTCTATCTTGGAGAATTGGACTGAGTTGTAATCATTGAACACTTGCTCATAAAACAAGTACTGCATCTACAGTACTAGTAATATCTTCAACCGGGGCTATATCTTTGCGGGTTCCAGAAACAATTGCATAGTTTATTCCAAAGAAAAAGAGTATTCACAAAATGATCAGATCTAGTAGTCTGATACCGATATTTTTCAGTATTTTTGTGACTTTTCTCATGTTTTTCTGATTCATCGGAATTACTATAGAGAATTCATTGCAAATTGCCACAAGTTTCGTAATCATACCAGTATGAAGCTTGACAAATTCTTGTGAAGTAAAACAAAAGTCGACATATTGAAATATCTAATGTTTCGTAGACAGGGTATCTCGATTAGGGCTTTGGAACACGAAATTCCGTGGACATTTCCTGCAATTAAAAAACAAGTGGACTCATTGGAAGAGTCAGAAGTTGTCGTTATAGACAAAGATGCTTCAAAATGGGCAATTACTATGCACCCTGCAGCATCGCCTCATATTAGAGGAATGTTATTGTATACACTTGAAACAGATTTATTAAATCTCTTTGAATCTTATACATATATGGTTGATCAGCATTTTTTGTGACAAATATTTTGAAAAGATCTAGAGTTGGACTTGGTTGTCATTCACAAGAACGTTGAGAAACCAACATTGGATGCTATCAAAGAGTCTATCAGTAATTTATTTAGAAATTATTTTATCGAAACAGCACAAGTTGTATTCATGTCATTGGAAGAATATCAAAGACGTTATAGATTGGCTGATAAATTTGTGTTACAGTTGATGAGGTCTAAACCACAGAATTAAAAGTATCTTTTCTGTCATTCTGAGCGATAGCGAAGAATCCAGAGAATGAGAATATATTCATTAAATACTAGTATAACTCTGGATCCTTCATTGCATTCAGGATGACACAAAGAAATCATACAATTATTACACCCATGAAAAACACTTATCTCCCACGTTACCACTTATACCCTACAAACCCACAAATACTTCATCATCTTGTGTTGGAGCTTTTTGTGCGTGCTCCACAGTATGAGAAAGAGGAAGAGTGATTTTATGCTATGATGCCTAGTTGACCAATTTATAAGTATGGTGGAGTGCTTGCTGATCAATGGAAACAAGTTTTTCAATCTCATCCTGACTATACAACATTGGTGTTGATTGCATGAGCTGATTTACCACCAGATATTACGGGTATTATTACTGAAGATACATCTCTTCATACATTTTTTTGAAAAATTTGAATTAATACAGCTGACTATCTATCGTGATTTCTCAAAAGTTCTGATATGTTTGCAATGTA